>JAJDDL010000122.1 GCA_029260335.1 Phycisphaerales bacterium
CACCCGCGTCCGCTTCCTCACCTACATGCACGACGAATCCAAGTATGACCAAGGCGCTGGTGCCGGCCTCGATCGCGTTGAACGCGAAGATGAAGCAATCGTCGAAGCCATCCAACGCGCCAGCCGCGGCTCGTTCTACTCCAGAGGCCGCTACTCGCCAACACGAGAGCAAGGCGTCCACCACTTCCATCGCCTCCTCGCGAACGCGCTCTGGGATCGCACCTAGTTCCCGCTGCACGCTTCAGAAACACAAGCTTAACGCAGCTGTCCTGACTAGTGCCCAGGATCATCATCCCGACGCATTGAAAACCCCGACTTGGAGAGCCGCCCATCGGTATCCGGCGTCATGAAACCTTTCACCCAATTCTAAAGGTTCGCGTCCCCCCAGCTAACCAAGCCAGCGGTGCTCTTCGATGTGCAACTGGTTATGCAGGGCCCCGGATCAAAACCAGGGCCAAGTGCGGTCGCAAGAGGCCGCCGAATGGCCAGCAAACACAACATCCTCTTTGTCGACGATGACCAGAACGTCCTCGACGGATTCCGCCGCATGCTCCGCTCCATGCAACACGAGTGGGACATGAACTTCGTCAACTGCGGCCAAGAAGCACTCTCGCTCATCGCCAAGAAGAACTTCCGCGTCATCCTCTCCCGTCCTGGTGTTGCGTGTACCGCAGTGGTGGGCGTCCCGCCCGCAGCAGAGGAGCCGTAGTCCGCGACCCACAACCCCAGGCCCGCACGTCAGAGCCTTTTGCGTCAACGGCTTGCCTGTGGCCTGCGATCGAGCACCAGATCGAGGATGATGACGGCTTGGATCCAGCGTCGAACGCGTTGGATGCCACGGACCGATGCCGGGATCCGTCCGATGCCGAATCGGTTTTCTAATCGTCCAAAGACTCGCTCGATAGTCTTGCGTGCGGCCTGCAGCGCGGAGCCGAAGCCCGTCTGATCGCATTCGGTCAGATCAATCGATCGTCGACGCGGCGGTGTCGTGCCGCCGCGTCGTACGCCGCGGCCTCGCCGGGTGGTCTTGCGCGGTGCGATGAGTTGGGTGTCGTGTTCGGCGCAGGCCTTGTGCAGCTTTGTGCTGTCGTACCCCGAGTCGCCGAGAACGTAACCCGCGACGCCAGAGTTGTGCAGCAATCGCTTGGCCATCTTGGTCTCGCCACAGTTCATCGGCGTCACCCGCCAGGCCACGATTCTGCCTTGCATATCGCAGATTGCGTGCAACTTGTAGCCGCGAGCGCCCCACGCGCCGAACGTCGCAAGCCGATCGGCCGAGTGGCGTGCAACGTGCATGGCCTTGCCGTCGACGGCGAAGAGCCATCGCCCAACGGTCACCCCACGCAACTCTTGTTCAACCGCTTCTATGAGAGCCTTGACGCTCTTGCTGCGCAGGCGTCGGGTCATCCGGCTGGGGCTCGGCCGTCGTGTGCCACGCACGTGAATCGGCCAGGACTCTCCGCGACACGCCCAACTGACAGCACGCAGATGTGCCGCAGCCCAGAGCCAGGTGAGTACGATGTCGGCGTCGCTGTACGTGAACCGCCCGCTCGATTTCCCGGGATCAAGCGAACGCACCAACTCAACAAGATTCTTCCAACGTGTCCAATCCATGCTCGGCCTCCTTGCTTCAGGGATTTGCAAGGCCGAGCATGGCATGCGCTAGCAAATAGCGCAAGTCCCTATCAGAGAAATATTTATGCAGAATGGCGCAAAAGGCTCGTCAGGGAGGGCGTCTACCCGATCTCCAGACTCTCTGGGCCTCATTGCTCATGGACACGCGATTCTGTGCAGCAAACGTCTCTTAGAGAAAAGCGGAAAGAGAGAACAGAAGAAGTCGTAGACGCCCTCCCTCACGGTCGGGCCTGTGAGCCGCGGCTGCCGAGCCGCTACGCCTGCATCGTATTTGCTCTAGAACCAAAAGAGGAGTGGCATCGACTTGGCTTGTGCTTCTTCCGCGAGTTCCTTGAGATCATTCACGAAAGACGAACAACGCTTTTCGCTCGCGAGTACACGCAACAGTTCATGCATCTTCTCTGGAGCAAGAATCTCATCTTCATGGTCGCCGATAAGGCATTCACACCGCACGTTTATGCGGTCAAACACACCGAGCGCCCAAATCATCTGAAACTCGTCGCCGAGCAATAGGACCTTGCATTGCTCGGGAACTTGATCGCACGAGTCTTCCGCTTCAACGCGCGCCGCGTCGGTAAGGGGAAGCACAATACCAGGAAGGCGAGGCGCCATCACTTCGCAGAGCGGAAACACTCGCGACCGGATTGACAACTCTCCGGACATACCGCCTCGGCATCGGGCCCTAACGCGTCGCCCGTATTCACACAGAAGAACACACGCGTGTCCGAGGAGTCATCGACGATCCCCCGCTGCTCGTGGCGTTCATCGCAATACATCATCTTGTGGCGAAGGTTTAAACATGTCACTTTTAGGTTGATTCGCTCTTCCATCAGCCAACCTCCTTGCCTGCGGCTTTCAGGACCGCTCTGCGGATCGCGACCGGCAAGAGCTTGAGCTTGTAGCTGTTGTTGCTCATGGGTGCGGCACCGTCGGTCGCCCGGGCGCAGGCTTTCTTGAGACTGTCTTCATCGTTGATCGACACGCCGCGGAGTGCGGCAGCGACACTCGGCAGCATCCAAGGCATGGGCGCCACCGCGCCGGCACAGACCTGGGCGGACTTGATCCGATCGCCGTCGAGCTCGAGTGACACCGCGGCCATGACCAGCGGCCAATCGAACGACTGCTTCTCTTTCACCGCGTAGAACCCGCTGTTCGGTGCGGCGTTGAGCGTGATCGACGTGACCACCTCGCCTGCCAGGAGATTGTGCTCATCACGAATGCCCCGCTCGGGCATGTGGAAGAGATCGGCGATGGCGAGTGAATCGCGATTGCCTCCGGTGAGGTGGATCGTGCCGCCTGTGATCATGAGCGCCGGGGCGAGGTTGGAGGGGTGCACGATGTGGCATGGGCCGTCGCCGAAGATCGCGTGGTAGTTGTTGATGCCCTTGACCGCGTAGCAGCGGTCGCCGCCCTTTTTCAGACAGTCAAAGTCCTTTGAGCGGTAGTACCAGCAGCGCGGACGCTGGAGCAGATTGCCCGCGGCGGTCGCGACATTGCGGACCTGAGGGGTCGCAGCACTGCCGGCGGCCTGCGCGAGCACCGGGCATCGCCCATCGAGCAGCGTGCTCGTCGAAATCTCGGCGAGCGTGTTGAGGGCGCTCAGGCGGATGGTCGCCTTGCCCGTGGTGTCGCGATGCTCCTGGATGGGAGCGGCGGCTCCGCCCTCGGCTTTCAACACATCGACGAGCGCATCGGGTTCCCAAATGCCTTCTTTGAGATGGTCAACGACGTCCATGCCGCCGGCTTTGAGAATCGGCAGGCTGAAGCCGCCGGTCTTAACGATCGAGGACGCTTCTTCGTAGCTCTTTGCTTGTGCGATCGTGAACTGGTTCATGCCTGGGCCTCCTCGATCGCTTGTAACACCTTGTCGGGTGTGAGTGGGAGGTGGCGGACCGGGCCGCCGATAGCGCTGAGGAGCGCACACGCCGTTGCTCCGGCGGTGGGGATCGTCGGCGGCTCGCCGAGCGATCTGACGCCCGTCTGGCCCTTGGTCCAGAGCACCGGTTCGATCAACGGCATGTCGTTGGTGCCGAGGACTTTGTACTGCTCAAGATTGGCGTTGACCATACTGCCGGTGTTTGGATCGAGGATCTTGTTCTCGAACAAGGCATAGGACAGGCCCTGGATGACACCGCCGATGATCTGGCTCTCGGCGGTCTTGCGGCAGACGACTCTGCCGCAGGCCTGGATCGCCACGACCCGATTCACGCTGATCACGCCTGTCTCGGTGTCAACTGAGAGATCGACGAACTGCACGCCCTCGGAGTGGCCCTCGCCCACATGCTGCTGGGCGCCGCCCTGGCGGCTGAACTCGCCTCGCCCGGTGATTTGTTCACGCGGCAGCTTTGCGCACGCTTCGGCGAAGGTCATCACCGGCTCGCCCTGCTGGAGGATCTGGCCGTCGTAAAGATCGAGGTCTCGCGCGGGCAGGTTAACGAGGTCGGCGACCACGTCGAGGATCTTCGCCTTGGCGTCTTCTGCTGCGGCGATCATCGCGGGCGAGACGTTGTGGCTCGTCATCGAGCCGCCCGAACCGGGCCCGGTCGGGAGCGTCGACTTGCCAATCGCGACATTCACAACACTCAACGGCACGCCGAGATGATCGGCTGTCAGCACTCCCGCAACGGTTCGCATGCCCGTGCCGATATCTTGTGTGCCGGTGCGCGCTTCGACCGAGCCATCGCGATAGATGACGACTTCGGCATCTGCGCGAGCGGGAAAGCGCGGCCAGCTAGTTGCACCGATGCCGATGCCTCGCTTGATCATGCCGCCGGAGCCGTTCTCGCCGCGTGATTTCCAGTCGATGAGCTTGGCGCCGAGTTCGAGCATTTCTTTGCGGGCTTCAGACTTCTCCATGCGAAGTCGCATCGCAAGCGGATCGGTGCCGGAGATCGCCGCGATCTCGTCGATCATCAGCTCCTCGGCGAACGTGCCTTGGGGCCTGCCCGGTGCACGGAACGGCCTGGGCGACCCGGCGTTCAGTTGCACGTTCTGATGTCCGCCTCGGCCCTTCTGGATCCGCTCCGAGTAGTCATACTCGGGGGACGGGCATGTCACTC
>JAJDDL010000123.1 GCA_029260335.1 Phycisphaerales bacterium
ACCCGGCACGCGAGTTCAAATAGTGCTCCAGTCAGGGCTTCGGTCCAACTCTCTTGGGCGCCTTCGGATCCCGACACCACTCACTCCAACTCCCGACATACAACTTCGCAAATCCCATCCCCGCGCGTTCCATGGCCAGGATGTTGTGACACGCCGTCACACCCGAGCCGCATTGACAAACGACCTCCGGCGCATCACGCACGCCGAGCCTTCTGAACCGCTCGCGTAACGCCGTCGATGCAAGAAATGTCTTGGTCTCCGGATCGAGATTGTCCGCAAACGGAGCCGAGTGAGCCCCAGCGATATGCCCGCCCACCGGATCCAAGTTCTCGCCCTCGCCTCGATACCGCTCGGTCGCGCGTGCATCGAGCACACGTCCTCCAGATTCCATCGCACCGCCCAACTCGCGTTTGTCCAACGCGACCGCATCGCCCGAACGCGGCACAATCGGATCCTCGGCGGCTTTCCTCGTTACATCCCCAGACTCAACCGCATGCCCATCACCCTGCCATCGCCCGAGCCCACCATCCAGCACGCTCACCCGCCGATGCCCGACCCAACGCAACATCCACCACAATCGCGAGCTGATCGCCCCACCCATGTCATCACAACACACAACGTGCGAACTCGCGCCAATCCCCTTCGCTGCCATCCGCTCACAAAACGCTTCGGGTGAAGGCAACGGGTGCCGCCCTCCATAAGCCGCGTCTTCGGGGACATCCGCCAGATCCGCATCCAGATCCACAAACACAGCCCCCGGCACGTGCCCTTCCAAATACACCGCCCGCCCCGCGCCCGCAGGCGAAGGCCGCCAACGCACATCGGCAACCACAACATCCTCATCCCCAAGATGTGCGATCAACCACTCCGCAGAAACAAGCGAGTCCATCGATGCACCATCCTCCCAGCAGACAACCAACGCAAGGTCAACAACACCACGCCTCCCCTCCGTGGCTCTCCCGTGGCCCTCCGTGTTCCAAACTCCGCGGCACTCCGCGGTGCAACTTCCTACCGAGGCGCAGGAGTCGTCCGCAGATATGGCTTGATCTCGGTATACCCCGGGAACATCCGCTCCGCATCCTCATTGCTCACCGCCGGCACGATGATGCAATCCTCGCCCGCCTTCCAGTTCGCCGGCGTCGCAAGCTTGTGCTCGGCGGTCAACTGCAAGCTATCGATCACCCGCAACAGCTCGTCGAAGTTCCGCCCCGTGCTCGCCGGGTAGGTCAGGCTCAGCTTCACCTTCTTGTCGGGCCCCACAATGAACACGCTCCGCACGGTCATCGTGTCCGCGGCTCCGGCGTCGAGCATGCCATACGTCGTCGCGATCGTCCCATCAGGATCCGCAATCATCGGGAAGTTCGGGCGAGCGCCCTGGGTCTGCTCGATATCGTCTGACCACCGCGCGTGATCATCGACGCTATCGCAGCTCAGCCCGATCACCTTGCAGTTGCGCTTGTCAAACTCCGATTTCATCTTCGCGACCTGCCCAAGCTCGGTCGTGCACACGGGCGTGAAGTCCTTGGGATGGCTGAACAGCACGCCCCAGGAACTCCCGAGCCAATCGTGGAACTGGAGGTCGCCCTCGGTCGTCGTCGCCTGAAAGTCCGGTGCGGTCTGCCCAAGTTGAATACCCATGTTGCTCTCCAGTTCTCGCGTGCAGCGCGTGTGCCCACATCGAGCATCCACGCCGCGTTGCGTGCCCACCATTGTCATGCATTCTAATCCAAGAGGGTCGAGCGGTCCTGACGATTACGCGAATCCGAGATCGTCAATCACCGGGGCGAGCAAGTCTCGACGCCAGCCGCGCAGGAGCCGGCTCTCGCCCGGGTCTTCGCCCATGAGCGACGCCGAGGCGAGCTGGCGGATTTCCTTCTTGGTCGCGACGATACCCATCGCGATCGACCGAGCTTCCGCGAGCTCAATCACCGCTTCGCAGGTCTTCTCGACCGAGGCTTTCTGGGTTTCACTCAGGCTTCGGCGTTTGGGAGCACGCTCCAGATGGTCCTCGCCGGCCTTCTCGATGACCGCCAGCACCTGCTCGCTCAGCTCGGCCTTCACCGACTTGGGCACACCCTTGGCTGAGCCCAGAGCGGACTTGGTCGTCGGGCGGTCTTGGGCGAGTGAGAGCAAGCCCTCATCGGGCACGAACACCCGCGGCGACATGTCTCGCGACTTCGCTGATTCCTCGCGCCAGTCGATCAGGCTCCGCAACACGTGCCGCTGGCGGCGCGAGAGCTTGCCCGCGCCTTCTGCTTTCATCCGCCGCGCGTGCGGGTTGGCCTGGTATTCCTCGGGCGTCTCCAGGCGCCGGCACTCTTCCAGCGCCCACGCGTCGTTGCCAAGTTCGCTGGCTCGCGCGAGCAGCGCCTCACGGAGCAACAGCAAGTACCGCACATCATCCGCGGCGTACCGGATCTGCATCTCACTCAACGGCCGGGCGTCCCATTGGCTGAACTTCAGCCCCGCGCTGAGCTTCGCGGGCGTCACGCTCTCGGCCACCGTCCGAAGCGAAGCCGGGTAGGCGATGCCGCAGAACCCCGCGACGATCTGCGTGTCAAACACCCCTTGCGGCGAGCCGGCCTCATGGCGGATCGAAAGCTCCAGATCAGGCGTGCCTGCATGCACGACCTTCTCAACATTAGGATCGGCCAAGAGTCTCCAGAGTGATCCGACGTCGATATTCGCCAGCGGATCGATGACCGCCAGCTGCTCGCTCGTTGCGATCTGGACGAGACACGTGCGCGTGAAGTACGTCCGCTCGCCGATGAACTCGGTATCAAATGCGAAGATCCCAGCCTTGCGCGCATGGCCAATCACGGCGTCGAAGGCTGGCTGGCACTCGATCAGCTCGGCGGGCTTGCTCGTGACGAGCGGATGGTCCAGAACCTCGGGCACATCGCCGTTGCCGGCTTCTTCGTGCAGTTCCAGGTGGGCGCGCATTCGCTTTGGGCGTCGGTACCGCCGACCATTGCCCGACTCGTCATGTTCGCCCACGTCACGCATCGCCTTGAGGAATCCCTATCGTAGAGCCCCCGAAGCAATGGAGTGTGGGGCCCCGACCCTATCATCGCTCCCAATCGCGAGGAACTAGAGCCGTGGCCTACATTCGACAGATTGAGCCGGCAGATGCCGAGGGGCCCCTCAAGCGGATCTACGACGCCGGGGCTCAAAGAGCGGGGCAGGTCGCCAACATTATCAAGGTCATGGGGCTCGACCCCAGGAGTTGTCAGGCCTCCATGGGCTTCTATGTGGGCATCATGAAGTCCGAGAACGCCCTGGAAGCCCCGACACGCGAGCTTCTGGCCTCGGTGGTGAGTTGTGTGAATGACTGTTTCTACTGAACGCTGAGCCACGCGCGGGACTTCGGTCTGGAGTCCGAGAAACTCAGTCAAGATCGCTCGGCGGACAAGCGTCAGATCGAACTGGACTACCGACAGGCTAAGCTGAGCGACGTCGAGCGGGGCCTGTGTGACTTTGCGGTCAAGCTGACGCTCACGCCCGGCGACATGGATGAGTCGGATCTCGAGCGACTGCACATCCTCGGCGTCGACGATGAGCAGATCACCGTTGCGGTACAAGTAATCAGCTATTTCAACTACATTAACCGCATCGCCGACGCATTAGGCGTGGACTCTGAACCTTGGATGACCATGAGCAAAGAAGACTGGTTGGCGAGCAAGGCCCGCGATTGGTTACGGACTTGAGCACGCGTACATGGGCATCCAATCAGCGGGTCCGCGTTGCGGGCGGCCATGGCACCCGTGAAATGCTGCGATTGGTCTGTCAACCGTCGCCGCGTTCTGCCTGGATTCGATCGAGTTCGCCGAGGATGCTCGTCCAATCCGGACGGTGGCGAATCAGGCTCGGGAACTCCTGGCGGACGATGCCGTCACGATCGACAATATACGTGGACGTCCGCTCATACCTCGGCGTCTGCTCCCGATTCACGTCGTACGCCAGCTCGAAGCGAGGGCTGCCGCCGAAGTTCTTGAAGAACTTCGCGTGTGAGTCTCGATCCTTGTCTTCCTGAGCGATCGCAATCGTGATTGTGTTTCGGGAAAGAACTTCATCGTACATCTTCTGCAACTGGACCAGCTGCTTCGCGCAGTACGGTCACCAGTAGGCACGATACGTCGTGACAATCACATCGCTCTCACCGAGATACGAGCTGAGCTGCACGCTCGAGCCATCGGCCTTGGGCAACGCAAAGTCCGGCGCCTTCTGGCCGATGCTCAAGGCCTGGCGATCCGCCGGGCCCCAGGTCGATTTCGTTGCCGCCGAAGAACTCGATGCGGTCGAGCCCGCGACCAAAGGCAACTCCACCCGGCGTCGCACAAAGTACGCCTTGTCGTCGCCCTCTTTGCGCACATACGCGACGAGGTTCACGCCGATGGACTTGTTCTGGTCGACAACCTGCATCGGCACCTGGGTGCTGCCCGGATCGACCGCACGCTCGAACGGCGCGAACAAGTACTCGTTGCGAGCCTGCGCCCGACCCTCCAAGACCTTGCCTTCGAGCTTTGCGCCCTCCCCCGGATCAAGCTGAAGCAACGGCTTGGGGATGCCCGCCGCAGAAGCGCTCCAGCCCTCGCCAATCTCCACCGAAACCTGCATCAGCACAACCCCGCTCGCGTCGGCGGGCATGCTTGCATTTAAGGTCACCGGTGGCTCTTTGCCCGTTGCGCCGCCGGTCATTGCCAGGGCCGCAAGGATTGTCGCAGAGCGTCGCATCATGGTCGATTCTCCGTGCTCATTGGCCGAGCTTGATCTCAATATCCTGTCTCAGAAAGAGGCACGTGCCTTCGGGCCCCTCGCACACATAGTACAAGGCATACGCGGGAATGGTGGCGGGCGGCGACTGTGCGTCATCGGTGCGAATCTCGATTTCCACCCGCCGAAGCTCCTCGCTCACCGCCTTGCCCTCGGGCATGGTCGATGAAACAAGCCTCTGGTTCACCGACCACCCCTCGGGCGGATCGATCCACACAACCAGCGGCTCGACCTCATTGTTCCAATGGGCGTCGAGTTTCTGATTCGGACGCATAAACAGATGCACGCGATACGCCCGGCCTGCACGGTTGCGG
>JAJDDL010000124.1 GCA_029260335.1 Phycisphaerales bacterium
GACCCATCCAATGCATTGCTGATCCACGCCCCGCCGTTGTTCATGGCCTGGGGCGTGTGCGTCCTCATCATCGGGGGGATCGGCAGGATCACAGCTTCATTTCCACTGATATCCACCGCCGCATAACTCAACTCGAAAGCCGGCGGGAACCTGTCCACCTGGATGTCCTGGATCCCCAGCACGCGCGACCCATCATGGCTGGCGGTCTGGACGTTGTTGGTCTCATTCCCGAGCGTGGGCATCGCCACCGGATCGACTCCGCCCGGCGCCCATCGGACAGGTGTCATCGTGCACACACCGCCGGCCTCGCCGAAGACCGAGCCATCGTCTGCCAGGAACCGGCCGCGAGACGGGGATCCTTGAAATGTCTCAAGTGCGGTCGTCTGTCCGTTGCTCCAGATGAACCCCTGGTCCACTGCGTCGCATCCCCCGCCCGGCCCGTTCGCGTCGCGACCCCAGAACAGCACATCACCCTCGGCGTTGATGTTGACCGCGATCACGCCGGGCTCAAACCCCGTGGGGATCTCGATCGGCGTCAAGCGGTAGTTCTGGCCCGCCGCGGGGATCGCCATGGCAAGCGACACCAACAAGCATATGTTTGGCCTTCGCATCTTCAGATACTCCCTTTGCGCTCCATGTCACTCACGAGCCGATGCGCAACAGTGTCGGTCTCGTGATTCACCCGGGTTCTTGCTCCCGGTGGCCCCGTCACTCGGCGAGGCCTGAACACACCGATGGCCTGCCGAGCTTGCGCTAGGCCATCACACTTCACTCATTGACCTGTTTCGCCCGCAACTCCGTGCCAACTGGCGTCGGCGCGGTATTCTCAGCCGCGGTCTCACTCGCCCGCCTACTCCAGGTCGGACGGCTCGATCCACAATACGCCTAGGTTCAACTCAGGATCCGCGTATAGCACCACTGGACGGAGATTCACAGAGGAAAGCACGATTTCAGAACGCTCCCAGTGCCTTGCAAACTTCCGATCGCAGCCCCGCGTCGTTGCAGTGAATCATCAGACAACTGGATTCTGCAATACTCACCGCACGCAATGCATGAACCAACCGATTTCGAAGACCGGCCGCATCAGCTCACTCGGGACTTGCCGTTGATTCTCGCCGGTCCTCATTCACAAACCGCATCCGCCGCATCCCCACGGCACTCAACGTCTCGAATATCAACATGCCCGCGAGAATCCCCGCCACCGGCATCCAATGCGGGCTCAGGATCACCATCGGACGAAACGGCCCCAACGCCGAGGTTCGCAAGGTCGTCTCCAAGACCGATCCCAAGAGCCATCCGCCGAGCGCGAGCAGGCCGCTGATGACCCAACCGATCGCGGCGTGCGCGCAGATCGCCCGCGCGATGGGACGAGTCACGCGCCAGCCCTTCCGGCGAGCAAAGAACCGCGTGCCCCATTGCTCCACCGCGATCAACAATCGCACGAGCAACACGGCCACCGGCCCCACGATCATGAAGTCCAATGCCGGATGTTCCGAGGAGATCAGCTCGTATTGGATGATCGGCCACGCGGCGCCCAAGAGCAGGCCTGCAACGATCGCGTGGCTCCAGAGCAACATGCGATCGTCGGGATCCGCCCGCACGGTGTCATAAGTCTGCAGCGGATGCCTGATGACATGCCAGCTCGTGCGAAGCCATGTGAGCAACCCCGGATTGCGCTGGAACGCCGAGCCGGGTCGATATCCCGGCATACTCTTCACGACTTCCAGTGCGCACTCGGGGCAGACACCGCCCTCACCGATTCGCTCGATCACGTAGCCGCATCGCTCGCATAACAACACCGAGCTCTCGGGGATGTCGCGTCTTGCCATGGCTATTCCGCGAGTTCATCCACCGGCGGACACGAGCACATCAGATTCCGATCGCCGTAGGGATTGTCGATCCGCCCCACCGGCGGCCAGAACTTCGCGACCCGCAACCACGCCATCGGATACCCCGCCCGCTTGCGGCTGTATGGATGCGACCATGCATCGCTGGCAACGTGGGCGATCGTGTGGGGCGCGTTGCGCAGGAGGTTGTCCTCGCGATCGGTAGCGCCGGACTCGACCTCACGGATCTCCTTGCGTATCGCGATCAACGCATCACAGAACCGATCAAGCTCGGCGAGGTCTTCACTCTCGGTGGGCTCGATCATGAGCGTGCCCGCGACCGGCCAGGCCATCGTCGGGGCGTGGAAGCCATAGTCCATGAGCCGCTTGGCGATGTCGTCGATCTTGATCCCAGCCGAGTTGTCAAATCCTCGGCAGTCCAGGATGAACTCGTGCGCCACCCGCCCATGCGGCCCGGTGTAGAGCACGTCGTAGTGCTCGCGCAAACGGTTTGCCATGTAGTTGGCGTTGAGAATCGCGACCTGGCTGGCCTTCTTGAGTCCGTCGGCGCCCATCATGGCGATGTACGCCCACGAGATCGGCAGGATCGCGGCACTTCCGTAGTTCGCCGCCGAGACTGCTCCCGATTGCCCGGCACCGTCTCCGATCGGATTCCCAGGCAAGAACGGCCGCAGCGCCTCGGTCGCGCAGATCGGTCCCATGCCGGGACCACCACCGCCGTGCGGGATGCAGAAAGTCTTGTGCAGGTTCAGGTGGCAGACATCGGCGCCGAAGTCTCCAAGGCGGCACAAGCCCACCATGGCGTTCATGTTCGCGCCGTCGAGGTAGACCAGCCCGCCAAACTCGTGCACGGTCGAGCAGATCTCGCGGATCGTGGTTTCAAACACGCCGTGGGTCGAGGGATAGGTGATCATTAACGCGCCGAGGTTCTGCGTGTGCTTCTCGGCCTTGGCCCGCAGGTCGGCAACATCGATATTGCCAAGCTCATCGCACTTAACTGCGACGACCTTAAAACCTGCGGCGATCGCGCTTGCCGGGTTGGTGCCGTGAGCGCTGGTCGGGATCAGACAGACGTTGCGACCATCGCCCGCGCCGTTCTGGCTCTTGTGATAGCCCTTGATTGCCATGAGCCCCGCGTACTCGCCCTGGGCTCCGGAGTTGGGTTGCAAGCTTACCGCGGGCAATCCCGTGATCTCGCCTAGCCAGTTCTCTAAGGTCTCGAACAGCTCCGCGTAGCCATCCCATTGCTCGCGCGGTGCGTACGGGTGAAGCCTCGCGAAGCCGGGCCAGGTCACCGGGATCATCTCGCTCGTGGCGTTGAGCTTCATCGTGCACGATCCCAAGGGGATCATCGAGTTGGCGAGCGACAGGTCACGCGATTGCAGTCGCGTGATGTACCGGAGCATCTGCGTCTCAGAATGATGGCTGTTGAAGACCGGGTGGGTCAGGTACTTGCTCGCGCGGGCGAACGCGCCGGGATACTCCGCCTGCGACCAACCATCGCACAAAGCATCGATGTCCTCATCGCCGTTGCCGCCGAACACGCCGAGAATGTCACGCACCAGTTCTCGATCCGCAGACTCGCCGAGGCTCATGCCCACGCTGCCATCGCCGAAATCTCGCAGATTGATGCCCTTGACTGACGCCGCGAGCAGCACCCCTGCTACATCGCTTGTCGGCCGCACGCGAATCGTGTCGAAGAACAAATCCTCGTCGTTCACCTCGTGTCCAAGCTGGCCAAGTCCCACGGCGAGCGCCCGCGTCAGCCCCCGGATCCGCGTGGCGATCGCCTTCAACCCGTCGGGCCCGTGGTAGACGCCGTACATGCTGGCCATGATCGCGAGCAGCGCTTGAGCCGTACAGATATTGCTCGTCGCCCGCTCGCGTTTGATGTGCTGCTCGCGCGTTTGGATGCTCATGCGCAGCGCCGGGTCGCCGTGCGCATCGCGTGACACACCGATGATCCGCCCCGGCATCCGACGCACGTGCTTCTCGCTCGTCGCGATGTACGCCGCGTGCGGCCCACCAAAGCCCATCGGCACCCCGAACCGCTGCGCACTGCCCACCGCGATATCCGCCCCCCACTCTCCGGGAGGTCTAAGCAACGTCAGCGCCAACAGATCCGCAGCACAAACGACCAATGCCCCACGCTCGTGCGCTCGCTCACATAGCTCTTGATAGCACTCCACCCGCCCGTCGCTCGTCGGATACTGCACGAGCACGCCGGCAAAGTCGACGGACGTATCGGCAGCATCCGCGAACACCTCGTCCACACCGCCGACAACTACCTCCACACCCAACGCTCGCGCCCGGGTTTGACAGATCGCAATGGTCTGCGGATGACAGTCCTCGCTCACAAAGAACCGCTTGCCCTTGGAAATGTTGAGGCACATCGCCATCGCCTCGGCCGCGGCGGTCGCCTCGTCCAGCAACGACGCGTTGGCGATCTCCATCCCCGTCAGATCACTCACCATCGTCTGGAAGTTGAGTAACGCCTCCAAACGCCCCTGGCTGATCTCCGCTTGGTACGGCGTGTACTGCGTATACCACCCCGGGTTCTCCAGAATGTTGCGTAAGATCACCCCCGGCGTCACCGTCGAGTGATACCCCATCCCAATACAAGACCGAGCGATCTGATTGCGACCGGCCATCCCCGCCAACCGCTCGAGCAACGCGTGCTCGCCCAAGGCGTCGGGCAGGTCCAGCGTTCGATCAAACCGGATATCCGACGGCACTGCCTGATCGCTCAACTCATCGAGATCCGCGCAGCCCAGAGCCTTGAGCATCCGCTGGATCTCATCCTGGCTCGGACCAATATGACGGCGGGCGAACGTGTCGAGGGGATCCAGGCCGACACGGGTTTCGAGCGGTGATTTTTGGGGCATAGTGGCGGTCGTCATCGGTACCTATCGCACAGAAGCCGGCCGAAGCCGACAGACATCGCGCACCGAGCCCAATGCCCGCGTGCGCCTTCGCCGCATTCTAGGAGGACCGCCCGCGGATTCAGCCGCCGGCCTTGAGCGACTTCTCCATTCGCTCGGCGTTGGCCCGGTAGACCGGGAGATTGGGGTCGCCGATCCTCGCCCCGAGCTCGGCGGCCTTGGTGTAGTTCGCCAGAGCGTCCTCACGCTTGCCGAGGTTCTCCAGGCATTCCCCCAGGCTGTCGTAGACGTTCGCCGACTGGGGGTAGGTCTTTGCATTCCACGCGAAGATCCCCTGGGCTCGCTCGGCTTGCCCGCCCTGGAGGAGCCTGTACCCGAGCTGATTCACAGCTTGCTCCGAGGGCTGGACCTCAAAGCCCATCGACTCGCTGATCTGGGCATAGCGCCGCTCTAACTCCGAAGCGTCCGCGACTTGCCGCATGTCCAGGGCGTCGCCTATGCGTGCAAAGTACGACTTCAGGCCGGCGATGGTCGCCCGCAGCGGGATCGATCCGTGGTCCTCGTCGGGGAACCGACCGACCCCGAAGACAAAGTCCGAGGGGGCATTGCGCTCGATCGCCTCCACAAACCGCTCAAACGGCGGGTTCATAGTGGGACCCTCGGTGCCCATCGCGACATACAACGCCCCGGAGAACAGCGGATGATCCGCCTTGAGCTCGTCGGCAGCCTTCACGTACTTCTCGCCGCTCCACCACAGGCTCGGACTGATCGCGACATAGCCATTGAAGCTCTCGGGCTCGTGGATGGCGGTATCGATGGCGAACAGTGCGCCGAACGAGTGCCCGATCAGGATCGAGCCGCCGTTGGTTCGGTAGTGCTCGTCGATGAAGGGCCGAAGTTCATCGACCAGAAACCGTCGAAAGTTTTCAGCGCCGCCGCCGGTCGGAAACCGCGCCCGCTCCTCATCCAGATCGCTCCTCGGCGTGAGGTCGCGCGTCCGATCCGTGTTGCCGATCCCCACCACGATCGCCGGAAGCGCCCGCCCATTCTGCGCCAAGTGCCCGATTGAGCCGGTCGTGTGATGGATATGCCCTGGCCCATCAAGCACGTAGACCACTGGGTAGCTGCCGCTGCCCGCTTCGTAGCCCGCGGGCAATCCCACGACGATCGGCCGTTGCTCGCCGAGGATCTCCGATTGCACCACGGTCGATTCGCCGATGACAAGCGGCGTCGCCTCTTGCGCAACCGCCGGGGCGACGCTATAAAGACAAACGGCAAGCACGATCGTGGAAGCGAGTCTGCGCATCGAGAACCCTCCGGCCAGGAACTGGCGTCATTCTGTACCGATGCGATATTCCCACGTTGCCGAGGATTCCCTAGTTCCACGGCCGCGGCTTATCCGCCAGCCGATCCAGAAGCTGTGCCGGCGCCCGTTGCGGGCGTGTAGTCCCGCATGTGCTCCACCTTGAACTTCTCAGGACTCAGCCGCCCGCCCAAATGTGCACCGCCCGGCAAGGGCTCAAAGAGCTCGATCGAGATCTGACTGATCGGCATTCGTACCGCTTCGAACTTCGGCGCATCGGTGAAGGTGATGGTTGCGATGACCATGATTGGGCCGGTGCCGTCGGGCACATGCGCGAGCGGCTTGCCCTGGGTGATGCCATTGGTCGCGCCGCGCATGATGCCCTGATGCGTCGGGCTGTTGTACCAACGCACGACCGCTTCTTTGTTCTCGAACCACGCGAAAATGATGTTCTTGCCGCTCTGGGCCTGGGCCAGATCGGTGCCCAGGCATCCCTCGGTCGCCTTCAAGCCTTGGACGAGCATCATGCCCATGTCCGATCCGGGCTGAGCAGCAGGCTGGCCGCCCCGCTCCTGGGGCTGGGCGATTGCCAGTGCTCCCAGGCTTGCCACGCCCGCCGCCACCAGACTCGCCGCGATCCATTGCCTTTTCATAGCCATACTCCTCCGCTCAATGCCACATCCAAGCCGCGCACGCGGCTTTCATTAGTATGCTCTTGGGAGCCGGCTCCTCCGGCTTCCAACCGATGTCCAGTCTCCCAACTTGGAGCCCCTGAATGCCCCTGAAGACACTCTTTGCTCTCACCGTGTTGCTATCGCTTTCCAGCCCGAGTCAGTCTACTGCCCAGCCGGTCGGTACACCGCAGCCCACGACCGCGGCCCAGGTCAATACCCAGTGGCTCGCCGAGAACTACACCAAGCAGGAAGTGATGATCCCCATGCGCGACGGCGTCGAGCTCTTCACGAGCATCTACACGCCCAAGGCCGCCGGGAGCCATCCGATCATCATGAAGCGAACCCCATACTCCTGCCGTCCCTACGGCGAGGCCTTCCCCTCCCGCCTCGGCCCGAGCCCTGAGTTTGCCCTGGATAGCTACATCGTCGTCCACCAAGACGTCCGCGGCTGCTGGATGTCCGAGGGCGAGTTTGTGAACATGACGCCGCACGTGCCCAGAAAGACCAGCCCTTCGCACATCGACGAATCCACCGATTGCTACGACACCATCGAATGGCTCATCAACAACGTCGAGAACAACAACGGCAACGTGGGCCTCTGGGGCATCAGCTACCCAGGCTTCTACGCGACGAGCAGCATGATCAACCATCACCCGGCCCTCAAAGCCTCCAGCCCCCAGGCCCCCATTGCCGACTGGTGGTACGACGATTTTCATCACCACGGCGCGTTCTTCCTCCCCCACACCTTCGGCTTCATCTCCCGCTTCGGCTTGCCCCGCCCAGAACCCACGACCACTCGTCCCGGCCGCTCGTTCGAGTTCGGCACGCCCGACGGCTACGACTTCTACCTCAACAAGATTGGCCCGTTGAAGACCGCCGAGGAGAAGTTCCTCAAGGGCGAGGTCGAGTTCTGGACGCAAGCAGCCGCGCATCCCAACCGCGATGAGTTCTGGCAGAAGCGCGACATCCTCCCCCACCTGTACAACGTCGCCCCGGCGGTCCTCACCGTCGGCGGATGGTTCGACGCCGAAGATCTCTACGGCCCGCTCAACATCTACCGCTCCATCGAGGCCAAGAACCCAGGCATCTTCAACGTCCTGGTCATGGGCCCCTGGGTCCACGGCGGCTGGGCACGCTCGGCGGGCGATCGCATCGGCAACGCCCACTTCGGCGGCCCGACAAGCCCCTGGTATCGCGACATGATCCAAAAACCATTCTTCGACTTCTATCTGCGCGGCATTGGCGACGACGCCGACGGTGACGGCGAGATCGACCTCGCCGAGGCAATCGTCTTCGAGACCGGCGCCAACCGATGGCAGACTTTCGACCAATGGCCACCCGCGAACACGCGTGAACGAAATCTCTACCTCCACGATAATGGCGCCTTGCGATTCGACGAGCGCCCCGTCGGAACAATGACCCGAGCCGCAGAAGCCCACGACGCGTTCATCTCCGATCCCAACAAACCGGTGCCGCTCACCCAGGAAATAGCCCTCGGCATGCCGCGCGCGTACATGACCGACGACCAACGCTTCGCCTCTCGCCGGCCCGACGTGCTCACGTACCAAACCGAAGCTCTCGATGAAGCTATGACGCTCGCCGGGCCTCTCACCGCCGAGCTCTGGGTTTCAACAGATCAAGCCGACGCCGACTGGGTTGTCAAGCTCATCGACGTCCACCCCGACGACCACGAGGACTACCCCGAGATCGCCGACGGGCACCGCACCGCTGGCTACGAGATGATGGTCCGCTCTGAAGTTATCCGCGGCCGCTTCCGCAACGACCCCGAACACCCCGAGCCATTCGTGGCCAACCAGCCCACGCTCGTGCGCCTTCCGCTGCAAGACGTGCTCCACACATTCAAGCCAGGGCACAAGATCATGATCCAGATCCAGAGCACGTGGTTCCCGCTCGTCGACCGCAATCCGCAGAGCTGGGTCGACAACATATTTAGCGACGCGGACGAGGAGGACTTCGTCAAAGCGACGCATCGTGTCTATCGCTCGCCCCAGCATCCCACGCGGATCGTGATAGGCGTTCTCAACTAACCAGTGCCGAAGCTCTACCTCAAGGCGAGGACATTGGCTGTCGGCGGCGCCGTCGTTTCCGCCTCCGCGGCCACTTTCTTTCAGATGCACCTCCACGGACTCAGCTCCGGCCCCCTGCCCCTCAACACACCGAGTTTTGATCCATGGGGCTTTGGCATCCGCGCAGTCGTAATCACTTCAGTCTTCGCATTGCCGGTGCTCGTCGGCGTGCTCTTGCTCCAGGCGTGCGAGGTCGATGCGAAGAGTTGTCGAGCAAGGGGTGGCCTTTGTGTCGCCTGTGGCTATCCGCTGGAGACACTCGACGCATGCCCAGAATGTGGACTCAAGAGTTCAACGCCTGTCCGCAGGCATTTTCTGACAATCACGCTGATCTACATGTTGCTTTGCATTCCGCTCACCACGGCGGGATTGGCTCTCGCGGATTGGTATGTTGCGAGCGACG
>JAJDDL010000125.1 GCA_029260335.1 Phycisphaerales bacterium
GCCGTGCAAGACCGAAAGAGCAAGAGAGAAACCTGGATCGTCGCGTGCTGCGGCTTGGCGCTCGCGGCATGGGCCCCATCCGCCCTCGCCCAGGCCGAAGGCCAAGCCGCCGGCGCGGCCGGCGCAGGCAACCGGGAAACCGTCCAGCCTCTGGGCGACCCGACCGATCAGGGCAACCCACGCGGGTCAGGCCAGCCCATCGACCCCATCATCCAGGACGATCTTATCAGCTTCACAGCGTTCAGCGAGCCCATGGACCTCGTCGACCTCGTCGACATGGTCGCCTCAATCCTCGAGCTGAACGTCAACATCGATCCCGGGCTCAGCGGCCAAGTGATGTTCAACAAGGGCTTCACCGTCCCCAAGGATCAACTGCTCCTGACGCTCAACTCGCTGCTCGAACAGAACGGCTTCATGATTACCCAAAGCCCGCAGACCGGCTTCTGGGCCGTGCGAGCCGACGCCGATGTGGAGATCGAGTTTGCCGGTTCCGAATATGGGCTCGCAACGACCAAGCTGATACCCACCGATGCCGTCCGACCCTCGGCTCTGGCCCCGACCATCAACAGCCTCTTGGGAGCCGGCGGCGGCGCGCCAGGCGGCAGCAACAACGACAACCGGATCTCCTACCTGGACGACGCGAGTCTCATCGCCGTCACCGGCTCGCCCGGCAAGATCGCGCAGGTGGAATCGATCGTCGAAGCCGTCATCAGCGAATACCTCTCCATGCAGATCGCGCGGTTCGAACTGGTCGAGATCGCCGCGCCCGTCGCGCGCGAGTACCTGCTCTCGGTCGTCACCGGACAAGACAGCAACACCGGCAGCTTGCAGCAGAACATTCGCCAGCCAACCCCGAACCAGTTGCCCGGCCAGCCCGGTGCCCTCGGCCAATCGCTCCACAGCATCCCCCAACGCCTGCGCGTCGATCCGACCGGCAATGCCCTGCTCTTTCGAGGCAGGCCCGAAGAACTGGGCTACGTCCAAGAGCTGCTCGCACTCATCGATAAGCCAAGCACGCTCTCCCACAAGCGGTTCTTCACCGGCAGCGCGACCAGGACCGTCGCCCAGTTCGCCTCCAGCCAAGGCCTAGGCGAGGTCGTCTCGTACGATCAGATGCAGAGCCAGCAGCCGTTCAACCTGAACAACCGCACCCCCAACAACCCACAGAACAACTTTCAGAATACTTCGAGGATGCAAAGCCGCGGCGGACCGGTCCTGGTCGTCGATGAACAACGCGGCTTCATCATCCACTACGCGACGACGGCCCAGCACGAATCGCTCGAGGAACTCGTCGAACAACTCGATGCTCCGAGCGAAGAGATCGTCATCCGCACATACAAACTCGAGCACGCCGTCGCGACCGAAGTGGCGGATCTGCTCATCGGGATCTTGCAAGAACAGCAAGTCAACCGGGGCGATGGCGGATCGATCCTGCCCCAGAACCAGCCCGGCGGCAATCAATCCCAGCCCGGCCGCCGACCAAGCCCGATCGATCCGAATCGCGTGCTGGAGGATCCCGACGAGATCCTCGTGCCCGACGCCGCCGACAACGTCTTCGTCGTCGCCGACGAAGCGCACAACCAGGTGCTTGTCAAAGCCTCGGTCAAGCAGCAGCGCGAGGTGCAGAAGCTGGTCAGAACGCTGGACTTGCGCCAAGCACAGGTGTATCTCGATGTCAAAATCGTAAGCGTCTCCGATTCCGACACATTCCGGCTCGCCGTCGAAACCCAGCTCATAAACGCCGGTGGCCAACCGCTCGGCCAGACCAACTTCGGACTCTCATCGCCCGGCCCCGGCGGCATTATCGATCCGCGCATCGTCAGCCCGGGCCTCGGCGGGCTTACCACTGCGGTCATCCTCAGCGATCAAGTTCCCTTCGTACTGAACGCCATTCAGACCGTCACGGACGCCAAGGTCCTCGCCAACCCCACGCTGCTCGTCAACGATAACGCCGATGGCCTCATCGACGATGTCCGCGAGGAGCCCTACACCGTCCGCACTATTGGCGAAGGCGGCGTCGAACGAACCTCCACTGAGTTCGCCGAGGCAGGCACAACAGTCGCAGTCACCCCGCGGATTTCGTCGGGCGGGTACCTCACGCTCGAGTACGGGATTACTTTTTCAAACTTCCTCGGCGAAAGTACCGGCGATCAACCTCCGCCCATCGCCCGTCGCGAGGTCAACTCCGTCGCGAGCTTGCCAACGGACTCGACGATGATCCTCGGCGGCATCACCAACGAAAACCTCACCAACGCCGTCATCAAAGTGCCCCTCCTAGGCGACATTCCCTTGCTCGGACACCTCTTCCGAGACACCTCACAGACCAAATCCAACGCGCTGCTCTACATCTTCATCACACCGAGAATACTGCGCGACCACAGCTTCGCAGGCCATCGCTTGATCTCAGAAGGCCCAATGAAAATCGCCGACATCCACCCTGACGCGCCGCCCCTGCTCCCAGTCATGATTCCCATCATCGAACGCCGCGCGACGATCCCGATGGGCCAGGAGCCCGCTATCGAACTCGGTGAGGACGGCTAGATGGCCTTCGGTCGCACCAAGAACGGCACCCGCGATTCCGGGAACGAACTCGCAACACGCGAGCCGCAATCTGCAAGCCCCGACGAACTGCGTCACATCGGACGCGTCATGGGCGATCTGGGTCTCACCGGCGAACAGATCCGCCAGTTCCGCACCGCGCCAGGCTCGGAGTCTGAGCCCTGGGATGTCATGCTCCAGATCATGGCCTTGGATGAACTCCAAGCCCTCAAGCGCCTCGGCGAACGCACCGGCATCCCCTTCAAAGCAGAACCCAAGGCCGAGCCCAGTGCAAGCCACTTCTACGAGACCATCCACCCCGACGTCGCCCGACAACATCTCGTCGGAGGCATGAGTAGCGACGGCATGGTCATGACCGTCGCCACCGGACGACCGCTCATGCCCGCGGTCATCTCCATCATCGAAGACCGCCTGGAGATGCCCGTCGAGATCGTCCTCAGCCCGCGCGGTGCCGTCGCGAGCCTCATCAATCGCGGCTACGAACAACGCGGCGACCTCGTCACCGAGATCATCGAAGAGATGCCTCTGGATCAGAGCGCGATCGAGTCCGCTGCCGGCTCGATCGAAGCGGGCAACGACCTGCTCGCGCTCGCTCGCCAAACGCCGGTCATCCGGCTCGTCAACATGATCCTCTTCGAGGCCCTCCGCCGACGCGCAAGCGACGTCCACGTCCACCCCGAAGAGAATCGCCTCAACATCCGCTATCGCATCGACGGCATCCTCCACGAAGCGTTCAGCCCGCCCTTGAGCCTCGCCGCCGCGATCTCCAGCCGCCTGAAAGTCATGACCGAACTGGATATCGCAAACCGCCACAGCCCCCAGGACGGCCAGACCAACGTCCGCATCGGCCAGAAGAAGGTCGACATACGCCTGAGCGTCATCCCCACGATCCACGGCGAACGCGTCGTCCTTCGCCTGCTCGATCAGTCTCAGACTCAGCTCGACCTCGACACCCTCGGCGTCTCCCAACGCATGCAGGGCGAACTCATGGACCTCGTCGAACGACCCAACGGCATGCTCCTGGTCACAGGCCCCACCGGCAGCGGCAAGACCACAACGCTCTACGCATGTCTCGGCAAGATTGATCGCGGCACTCGTAATGTCATGACGATCGAAGACCCCGTCGAGTATCGCCTCGAAGGCATAAGCCAGATGCAGGTCAATCCCAAGCGCGGCGTGACGTTCGCCGCCGGCCTCCGCGCCTTGCTCCGACAAGACCCCGACGTCATCCTCGTGGGCGAGGTTCGCGACAAGGAAACCGCCGAGCTTGCCATCCAGGCATCGCTCACGGGCCACCTCGTGCTCGCCACCCTCCACACAAACGACGCCCCCGGTGCCATCCCGCGCCTCATCGATATCGGCGTCGAACCCTACCTGATCACCTCAAGCCTCTTGGGAGTCCTTGCCCAGCGCCTGCTCCGACGCAAGTGCGAGCAATGCGCGGGCACAGGCAACGATCCCGCCAGCTCCGACGGCAAATGCGATAACTGCTTCGGCATCGGCTATCGCGGACGCCTGGCGGTCTACGAACTCATGGCCGTCAACGACGAGATCCGAAGGCTCACCGGCCAGCGTGCCGACGGCGTCCAGATCCGCGAAGCCGCGATCGCCGAGGGCTTCCGCACCATGCACGAAGACGCCGACGAGAAGGTCGCTCAGGGCCTGACCGATAAGGCCGAAGTCTTCCGAATGCTGCATTAAGTCGTCTGCTTTGCAACCATTGACCGGCGAAATCGCGAACGCCGATCTCGAAAGACCATCTCATGCATGTTGAGCCAATCACATTCGAAGGTCAGCTTGTGCGCCTCGAGCCAATCGGCCCGCATCACGCGCCGGATCTCGCCGAGGCCGCAGACACCGCGGCATTCCGCTATCACCCACTCCCGCCCACAGGCCAAGGCGAAGCGCCGATGCGAAGATGGATCGAGTTCCTGCTCGAAAGAGACGCTTGGATCGCGTTCGCGATCATCGATCTCACAACGAATAGGGCGATCGGCAGCTCGTCATTTCTGAACATCCGCCCCAAAGACAAGGGTCTGGAGATAGGCTCCACCTGGATCGCCGCGCACGCCCGGGGCACCAACGTCAACCCCGAGATGAAGCTGCTCATGCTCGAACACGCGTTCGACGCCCAAGGCGCGATCCGCGTCGACATCCGGACCGACCTCAGGAATCTCCACAGCCAACGCGCGATCGAGAAACTGGGCGCAAAACGTGAGGGCGTCCTCCACCACCACGTCGTCATGCCCGACGGCCATCTCCGCGACACCGTCGTCTACGCAATCCTCAAGGACCAATGGCCGAACATCCGCACCACTCTGCGCGACCGCTTGTCGCGCTGAGTTATCGCGCCAAGTCGGGTTGAGCCCGCTACTCGCCTCGCTCGCCAACGACCCGCAACGTGAGCTCCAACGTGCGATTCTCCGGCGGCAGACAATAACTATCGTTGCACACCTGCGCACGCAGTTGGCAACGCACCACCAACGCCCCCGGCTTCGCGTCGCTCGAGATCCGAAGCTCCCGGGTCATCGCAAACTCTTCTCGCTGGACTCGCAGTCGAGGATTCTTGCGATCGGGAAGCCCCTCATGCGATTCCCAGGGCCCGATCGCCTCCACGCCGCTTGGCAGTTCGAGCGTCGCGCCCGTCTGGACATACGCCAGATCCGACGGAACGCTGGTATAGAGCCGCCAACCCGGCGCCAGTCGCGCCCGCACCACCGCCGAGAACGTCTCGCCCGCTCGCACCTCCGCGCTGCTCAACGCCACGTCGATCACCAGAGGCCGGTCGGCGGACGGCTCGCCCAGTTCCACCACGCGCGACGCGTCATCGAGCGAAACGCTCTTTACCATCGGCTTGCGCAGATAGACCCACACCCATCCGTGATTGAAGTATGGCTGCCTGAACGGCTGCAGAGATTCGTAAACCTCCGACTGTTCCAGGTTGGCCTGCATGTAGTCCTCATTGGCGAGCAGCGACTCGCTCCAAGCAGCCTCGTACTCGGCGCGCTGCTTCTTTGTCATTCCCTGAAGTTGATACTTGAATCGCTCCTGCATCGCCTTCTCATGCTCTTCGTACACCTTGCTCATTCTCAGCATGATGCGCCCTTGCTCACCCTG
>JAJDDL010000126.1 GCA_029260335.1 Phycisphaerales bacterium
AAAGAGCGACTCGGCTTTGGCGACCGTTGCTGCAGGGTCCGCCGAGGCCAGTTCCATGAGCCTGATGTCGCGTTTGAGTTCGGGCGCGACATCGATATTGCGTATGAGATTCTCGAATGCCTCGACATCGTCGGGCGAACCAGCAACCAGCAAGCCCATGCGATTCTGGGTCGTCGTGTACTGAATAAGTTGCCGTTGGCGAGGCGTGAGCAGGCGGCTCACCACCTGCTCGATGCTCCTCGCGTCGACGTGCTCAAGGCGAATGGTCTTGGCGATGCGCGAGGGAGCCGCGGCATCGCGCGACTGCGCCTCGCCCGAGCCCGGATCGACCTCGCCTATCAACGCGCGAGCCTGCATCAGAAGCGATGGACTTGCGACCACCGTGATCTTGTTCACCTCGGTCAGAGGCAAGACATTCGGCTTTCTCTCCTTCGGGATCGCGCCGAACAGGGCATTCAGATGCTTGGCGGCGTCCGCCGAGGTGATCGAGACCAGATCGAACGTCATCATCTCGCTCTCACCGCCCGCGCCCTCGGGAACATCCAAGAGCGAGATCAACTCGCGCACGGTCTCGATCCGCGTCGGTGCTCCGGTCACAAGCACCGTGTTGGTGCGCGTATCCGGATACATCTGGACCTGCGGCACCGTTTCCTCTTCGACGACCGTCTGCTTGCCATTCTTGTCGACGATGACTTTCTTGACTCGCTCGCCAATCAGGGCCTTGAGCGCATTGACAATCGTCTCCGGATCACTGTGCTGCAAAGAGAACAGCTCGGTCGACGAGTCGATGGGCTTGGCGGTGTCGATTGCGCGGATGATCTCACTGAGACGACGGACCTGAGCCGCGGACTCGGTGATGATCACCATGTTCTGCGCGGTAACGGCCTGGATGCCGCCGTACTGGCTGATCAGGGGCTTGATCTGCTCGACGACCAATGCCGCCATTGCGTTGGAGAGCGGCAGCGTGACCGTCACGATGCGATCCGGCGGCGTTTGATCATCGACCCCGCCCGCCATCACGGGCGTCGGCTTGGTGAACGAGCCTTCCAAGGTGCCCAGGTAGAGGTAGTTGTTCTCCTTGCGCAGGTGGAGCCCGTGCATCTGGAGACTCAGATTCAGGATGCTCAAGGCCTCGTCGAACGTGTACTTCTTGGCGCTAATAAAAGTCATCGACGCATTGGCGGGGATGGCCGCTTCGCGGATGATGGGCAGGCCGCTCTCACGGCTGAAGAAATCGAGGACCTGATCGAACGGCGCGTCCTTGAAGTTGAACGCGATGTTCGCGTTCCCATCGTCGGGGTCGCTCTCGACGAGGCCTTCGGTGTCCGGATCGACCGCCCACACCGGGGCGGCGGCACCCGCGGCGAGAACGAGACAGATGGGAAAACTTGGTGATCTGAAGAATGGCATGGTCAGCTCCTCCGAGCCGGGATTGAATGCGGACTCCGCCGCATAGGTTGCTCTTTTACTCGAGAATCAGGTCGGTCGATCAGACTCTGGGATCGCGGCGCGTTCGGTCAGAACGCTGTTGGTGAAAAACTCATAGAGCTTGCCTTCGATCTCGAAGACCGCTCGCTCTTGCTGTGGCTGGGCGTCCAGGAATCTCGCGGCGAGAACCGATTGGCCCCTGGTCATGGTGCGCCACTCGCGAGTCCTGGAGTTGATGATCCACACTTCAATGCCGTTGGTGCCCATCGCCATGCCTGCGACTCGCCATTCGTGATAGGGCGGCGGCGGGGTCGGCTTCGGCGTGTCGTCGATCACGACGACAACCGGATCCGGAGGACGCGGCGCATCGGGGATAAACCGGAACACGTTCTTCATCGCGATCGGCGTAATCCGATCGATAGCCAAGGGATCCATCGGCGCAAGCACGAGAGCCTGCGATTCGCGATGCACATCCGGCATGTAGAGCGATTGGGTACGGATGTTTATATCGAAGACCGTCCGCTCCTTGTTTGCGGGCTTCAAAGAGACATGCACGACCCGATGGAGCCAGGGCTGGCTCTGCGCGAGCGCGACGAGCTGGAGGGTCTGCTCGAGCGAGCCGCTCGCACTGATGCCAGCCTTGATGATTGCAAAGTCGGCGCGTTTCTTGAGCAGATCGCGGATGGTGCGGTTGGTGCCGCGCGAGTTGATGTAGGGATTCATCACCGGGCGCGGACGCTCCGAAGAAATCGTCGGGTCCTGCACGCCCGCCTCAGCAGCCAACGCCGCGAGTGCCGTGCGCAAGACGTGATCGGCCTCGTCGATGCTGCCCCCGATCGCATCGCCCGCAAGATCTTTGATCTCCTGGCGCGCGGGCACGATCCGAAGATTTGCCTCTTCGTATTGCGCGTTCTCGCCATTGACCTTGTCGAGCTGTTTGACCAGATCCGCGCGCTTGTCGGCATACATTTTCTTGTACCCGAACGCCGCGATGACAAGCACCACCGCCAACGCCCCGGCAACCTTGATCAGCGTGCGGGCACTCATGGCTCACCCGCCTCTGGCTTGCCAGGCGAGAGCTCACCCGTGGCGAGCCGGAACTGGTACCGATCGCCTCCATCGGGGCCGACCGTGTTCACGCGATAGATCCCGCCATCGAGCAGGCGTTGACGCAAGTCGGTGAGAATGCCCTCTCGCTCGGCGGAGCCGCCAAAGGAGAATGTCGCGATCGCCGATGCGTCCCAGTTGCCTTGGATTCCACCGCCAGTCTTCTCGAACGAGACATCGCCGCCCTCGAACTGCGCTTGGATCGAGTTCACAAGCCCGTCCTCGGGGACCGGCAATCGCTCGCTCAGGAACTGCAGGTGCGCGACCCAATCGGTGTCCGGCTCGAGCCAGGCCTTGAGATGTGCGCCGCGAGCAAGGTCGCCGTAGAGCTTGAGGGTGTCGGCGCCAAGTTCCTTCTGCCTGTCCTTGGCGTTCTTGAGTTGCGATTCGAGCGTTCCAAGGGCACCATTGGCGAGCACCCATCCGCCGCCCCCGAGCAGGATCATCGCAAACACACCGGCCAGAGCCAGCTGGCGAACATTCGCCGTGCGATCCGCCGGCTGGCGCGGGTTTGCAAAGTCGAGCACGTCGTCGCCTTGCGCCGCCGCGACGCCCACCAGCGCGAGCAGCTCCGATGGCAGCGGCTGACGCGATTCAATCCAGCCGGGGGTGCCGATCGTTCGGCTGGCGGTCTCCAAGGCCTCGCCGCAACGAGACGCAACGCTTCGCGAAAGCTCGTCATCGCCCAGGACCAAGACGGACTCAATCTCACCCGCACCGGGCGAGACGCGATAGCTCATCCACGTCCGCTTGATCTCGACAGCGAGCCGTTCGGAGTACGCTTCCACCGACTGGTCCTTGCCCGGACGCACGATCTCGACCGATCGGGCAAAGACTGGTCGCCCCGCTTCGAGAACCACGATCTCCGCCGAGCCAAGACCCAGGGCTATCCCGAGCAGAAGTTCATTGGTGTGTCCCGCGCGGCTGGCGATTGGCTCGATGCCTCGGGCGAGTAAATGGATATGCGCAACCTTGAGCCCGGCTTCCTTCGTGACCTCCTGGAGCCAGGACATCCGCTCGCCCGGCAAGGCCCCTGCGAGGACAAATCGCGAGTCGCCCGTGGTGGTTGGCACGCCGTGATCGATCACGGCCTCATTCGCCACGGTGATCTGACGGCTCATGTTGAGCTTCACGAGCGAGATCAGCTCCCGATCATCCAGATGCTCGGGGACATCCAGCCGCTTCAGTACCACATCTCGGCGGGGCAACGCGATGGTCACCGGGCCCTTGGACAGGCCCGATTCTCGCAAATGGTCGCCGACCCACCGGCCCATCCTCGGGGCATCGGCGGGGTCGATATCGCTCGGCCGGGGGGCGAGCAGAGAATCATGCACGACAACGCCGTCGGCCGATCGGGAGACACCGACCGCGCTCAAAAAGTCGCGATCAAGCTCCAGAATCGTCGTGGTCCGTCGAGACGACATCAGCGCGCAGCCCTCCGGTTGGTCCATCGGCCAATACGACGGTCAATCATGACCTGATCGCTCCGGGAATTCTCGGGGTTTGATAGGTCTGAGTCCGGATCGTCCATGGGATCGTCTGCCAAGGGGTCATCCATGGGATCAGAGAGAGGATCGTCCATCGGATCATCATCCGACGGATCGCCCAAAGGACCGTCAAAGGGAAAGTCCATTGGGTCGTCCATGGGGTCATCCAATGGGCCATCAAACTCATCGGCCAGCGGATCTCGGCTGGCAAACTCATAGGACGGATCGCCCTCCAGAAGCTCGGCAAACGGATCTGTCGCGAATCGATCGGCCTCGGCGAGCAGACTATCCGAGAGCTGGCCCGACTCACTGGCGACCGCCCGGGCCACCCCGATCATCGTGACATCACGCAGATAGGCAACCCTCGGACGCGATGAGGCGACATCGATGACCGCCTCGACCACCCGCCGATGCTCTAGCCGCTCTTCGGACGAACTCGCGAGCGAGACGCTCGGCCCGCCAATATCAAAGGTGTCATCGATCCGCGTTTGCCGCCAGCCCGCCTCGATCCGAACCCGATATTGGAGCGAACGGGTCGAGAGCCAATCGGCGGCCTCGGTAAACTGGGCGTTGTCCAAGACTCCTTGCCGCAAGGGCCAGACAACCGACTGTCGTTCGAACTCGTCCAAGACCTCGCGCATCGCCACTAACCGCTCGGCGGCGTCGGCGTCGATCCCCGGCACGCACGCGAGCACCGCCGCGGACGCCGCGTTGAGATCGATCCGCCCCAATCGGAACTCATCATCGCTCGTGGTCAGCGCATCCAACGCGACCGCCCACGTGTCATAGTCCGTAGGCGCGATCCGCTCGACAACTCGGCAGACATCCGAATCGGTGGCAAAGCTCGTGCCGTTGTCAAAGAGCTGCTGCACAAAGGGGACCGAGTCGTCGCCAAAGCGATCGCCCACGGCTGCGGCCAACTCGTCCGACCACTCCACATCGAAGTTCAAGCGCAGCTTGCCCCTGTACTCCTCGTCATCAACCGAAGCTTGCACGTTGGGCTCGAAGCTGTAGACCGTCAGCAAATCAATTAGACGCGTGCCGTCGAGGGCGTAAAGACTCTCGGCGGCGGCTTCGCCTTCCTGGTCAAAGCTCGTGAACGACGCGAAGTCTCCTGCATGATCCTCGGCTTCACCATAAAGCAGCGCCGGGGTGATTCCCTCGACGCCGAGCAGTTCGACGACGCTTGTGAATGGACGCGCGTCGACGATCGCCTGGGCAAGCGTCTCATCGATCACATCAAGCCCCGCGAGCATCTCGGCGGTGACATGGTTGATATCGAGCTTGCTGCATTCGCTCTGGGCGAACTCCAAACCCTCGGCATCGAGCGCCAGCAGCCGCACGACGCCCTCGCGACCGAAATCGTCGACGAACAGAATCCACTCGTCGGTCAACTCGGGCCGGAGACCTCCGATGAGGTCTTCTCGTTGCTCGCCGAGTTCACTCATCGTCGCGAGCACGCCCGACCACGCCAGCGCGCGGGCCTGGTCTTGGCGCATCGAGGTTGAAGAACTCTGCCGTTGGGCATCGACGCCCAGGAGGATGGTCGTGCCCACGAGCGAGCCGATGGTGATGAGCACGAGCACGCCGAGCAAGGCCGAGCCTGTGCGATTCTGGCATGGAGAGACGGTCGGCGTTCTCATGATCGCCCTCCCGCGCTCTGCGCAACCGGACCATCGGGAATCACGATCACCCGCAGCCTGTCCGGCGCCGGGATCGGCCGCTCTTCTTGCTCTTCCATCTCTTCGAGCAACGCCAACCGCTCGGCTTCTTCTTCCATCAGCTCTTCGAGGATCTCATCCTCGATCTCGTCAGTATTGATCCGCGATTCGAGTTCGGTCGGCGGTGGCTCATCCTCGCCCGTGTGGAACCAGATCGCGATCTCGATCGCTGCCGGGAGCGAACCGGCGCTCTCGGAGTTGAACGAGCTGGACCAGGACCTGCCGTCGTGATACCGGAACCGCAGGCGATCGAGCTTGGCGATGGTGTCGAGCTCGGGGCTCATGCCGGCCTCGAAGCGCCCGCCCTGGAGCTCGCTTGAGCCCCGGTTTAGCGTGAACTCGCTGCCCTGCAGATCGCCGAGGGGCACACTCGTGAGATCGCCGAGCATGGGAGGCGTGACGCCGCGAGTGAGCACGCGAAGCCGGGTGGCCCCGCCGTCGATCCCCGCGCCCTCGCCCGCCGCGACCAGGGCGGCGAACAGATCGGTCTCCAATCGCTCGATGACCGCGCCGGCCGCTTGCGATTGGTTGACATACGCCATGGTCTGATCGCGCCGGAGCATCAGGTTGTTCATGAACGCGTAGACACCGCCCGAAAGCACCATCGCGAGCCCGATGGCAAGCATGACTTCCAGCAACGTGAAGCCGCGATGAGCAAGCCGAGATTTTCTGTTTGCGCAACTCACGACCCACCTCGCGTGGACCGGAGTGAAGAGTTGCGCTGCGCGCCGCGCTCGGCGGCCTCCATCAGCGGATCGATCTCACCCACCACGTCATCACCCTCCTCACGCAAACGCATGAGTTGGTGCAACGTGTGCGAGATGCCGATGTTGCCTGAATCCACATCCAGCCGCATCGCGGTGACCGACACGATGGTGAGTCCATCAAACTCACTCGGCTCAGTGAGAACTTCGAGTTCCCAGCCCGAGTCGTCGATCGCGCCCTCGTCGAATGACTGCGTCACAGGCCCGGCCATCTCGTCGCCGTTGAGCATCGAGGAGTCGTCTTGCCACGCGAGCACGGGGCCGTTGAGTGTTTGAGGCGTTTCGATCCCGGCTTCAAGCATCGCCATCGCCGAGCGTGCCAAATCCGCGGCTTTGGTCTGCTCGCGATCCTGAATTAACGCCCCGAGCCCACGATTGACCGACGCGCCGATCGCGAGCCCCGCAACGACGAACAACCCGACTGCCACGAGCATTTCGAGCAGCAGCGCCCCACGAGATGTCGCCCGAATGGTCAAGGACCATCCCCTCGGTTATCGCGATCGTCGGTCATGTCGGCATCATCCATAGGTGGATCGAGTTCCTCTTCCAACGCCCGGTCAAATGGATCCACTGGGCGAATCGGCTCCAGAGTGACGCTGCCGGTCCATGGGTTGATCCTGATTTCGAGCATGGCACCCGACGGCGTGGTGAGAATCGGAGGCTCGCCCCCGATCACGCTGCCATCGGGCAGAAACAACCCAATCGTGACCGGCCCTTCCTGGAGGTCATCAAACCCGAACCCGTTCATCTCATCCTGAAACCCGCTCAGCATCTCAGCATCCAGCGCGGCTTGCTCTTCGCGCCGGCCCGGCTCCATCAACTCCAGTGCTTCCTCGCGCTCCTCGGGAGTCATCCGCTCAAGCTTGTAGTTCCGCGGCAACGTCAGATAGATTCGACCCGGAGCGCGATCGTCCATCGTCGTCCGCTGGGTCGAATCCTCTTCGAACGCGATGCGGGTGGTATCGATCTCGCCCCGCGCCGAGTCTTCATCCTCGATCGCGAACGGATCTTCCACCGGCGCATCAAACGGCAACCCCACCAACTCGATCCTCCCCTCGTCGTTCTCCCGTGCGATCAACCGGAGCGGCTCACCTTCTCTGCGCGCATCCTCGCGTATGAGTGTGAGTGCGCTGCGCGTCTGGCGGATGGTCTCGTCGAACGTTGCCTCTCGCAACCGACCAAAGACCGCGACCGAAACCAGCGAGACGAGCGTGGTGGCCAGCGCCAACGCGATGAGGATCTCGAGCAAGGTGAATGCGCGCGCGTTCGCTCTCTGAGCAAACCCAGGGCGTTCCGCGCCAGAATCTCGCGTGCGAGACGGCATCGGTAATCAGCTCCATCCGATTCGTGCCGACCTGCTCAGCCGCCCGATGGGGGCGGTGGGAGCATGTCGTCGCCGAAATCGTCCTCGTCGGATCCGATGGGCTTGACCGAATCTTCGATGTCGTCGTCGGTCTCCTCCTCGCCATCGGGCCCGAATGACCAGAGGCGATAGCTGTTGAAGCTGAGCTGCTCGTAGCCCCACTCACTTCCCCAACGATCCTTCTCCATCTTGGCTTCGAGATACCCGCCCCACTTGTCCTCCAACTCGGGGTCATCGAGCATCGACTTATCCCAGAGGACCGAAACGCCCTCCTCGTCGGTGGGATAGCGGTCAAAGTGCAGATAGAACTGCCGCATACCGCTCTTGATCGTGTTCATGTCGGTCTTGCACAGATCGACCTTGGCCTCATCCCGGCGTTGGAACAACGCGACCCCCACCAGCCCCGACAGCGCGACGATGATCGCGATGACGATCAGCACCTCGATGAGCGTGAACCCGCCGCGGCGCCGACACTTACCACCCATTCGACTTTGCATGGCCTTATCCATCCCTGTATTCTGAGATCACCGGACAGAAATCAAACATCCCCAGTTCGTTGTCCGGCGTCCAAAGATCCGTCTTGCCCACATCGGTCTAACGATGACCGCCCACACCCGATGCACTAACCGGAGGGAATCCTCCGCATGTCATTCAAAAGTCTAGTAAACACTAGCATAACGCCTCCTGAGGCTCAACCCCCAACAAGCCCCGGCCCGAATTCGGCCCACCTGCCTCCCCCAGCATCGGCAGACCTACGGCTCTGACAGTATTTCGAGATTCAGAGGTCCAAGTTCGGCCAAATCCGGGCTTGTTACATGCCCGCGCTGAGTTTGGTCATGGGCAGGATCAATCCCGCAGCGACCAGCAGGATGACCCCGGCGATCATCGTGAGCAGCAGAGGTTCGATCAGCTTGACCGCCGCACTGAGCAACCGGTCGATCCGCCGCTCAATCGTTTCGGCGATATTGATCAGCACCTCGTCGAGGTTGTTGGCGTCCTCGCCCACGGTGATCATCTCGATCACGTCGTCGGCGAACAGGCCCGAAGCCTCCAAAGGCGGGGTCAGTGCCTCGCCCGCACGCACCGCCTCCGTCGCGTCGTCGATCGCCTCTTCGAGCAGCACATTGCCCGCGGCGTCCTTGGCGATCTTCATCGACGCGAGCATCGGAACGCCATTGGCAAGCAGCGTGCCGAGCATCCGGCAGAAGCGAGCCGCGGCGATCGCGCGGGTCAACGGACCAATGACCGGGGCACGCGTCTTGGCAACACTCAACGCGCGAAGCACGCGAGGCTTCTTCGACAGCTGCCACAACGCAATGATGCCGCCCACCAAACCCGCAAGCGTAAACAATCCATAGTCGCGCACGGCGCTGGAGATCGCGAGCACGAAGAGCGTCACCGCCGGCAACCCGCCTTCGATGCGCTCAAACAGGGGCTTGAACATGGGCACGCCAAAGCCGAAGATCACGCCGAGCA
>JAJDDL010000127.1 GCA_029260335.1 Phycisphaerales bacterium
GCTTCGCTCTCTCGAGCGCGCCAGACTGGGAGATGAACTGCGTGAGATCCCACGCCGGTTCGAGCTTGATTACCTCGTCTCGACAGGCGTTGACCTTTTCGATCAGCCGCCCGAGCCGCTTCTGATCGCCCTGGAGCCCTCGCATCTGCAGCAAGTACTCTCCGGTCTTGCGGCTGATCGACGCGATCTGACGGGCCTGGTCGGCCACCAGACTCACGCGCTTGCGCAATGCCCCGAGTGCGGCCTCGCGTTCTGCGCCCACATCAGGCGTCACGCCAGTCCAGGCACCAGCCAATGCCCCGCTCGGCACCAGGCCATGGTTCTCAAAGCTCGCGATCGCGTCTTCCAACGCCACCGGCTCTGCATACCGCTTGAGTGTCCCGCCGTCCGAGCAATCGATCGTGCACATGCGCCTTGTCTGATCTCGCTCAAACAGCTCTTCAAACTGCACCTGATACGAGTGCATCTGTTCGTCGGTATAGATCAAACGCCCGATCTGGTCCGGCACGCGCGTGAGCAGATGCCTCTGGCGCACTACGCGCTCATGCTCGAACATCTCAAGCGTGCGAAACTCGTTGAGCTCGCAACCCCAGGTCTCATGGATCGCGGCTCCGTCCGCGTAGTACTGGCCGTCGGTAAAGCCCAGGTCCTGTCCAACAAGCAACACCGGATCGCATCCCAAGTGACGAGCGAACTCATACGCCAAGTGCGCAACAGTCGCCCCGGGACGCACATTGCCCTTCGGGGTCGCAAGTTCATCGCCGACCAGCGCGTCCAGGTGTTCATCAGCAGCGAGCCTGATCTGGCCCGGGAAAGCATCGAGCACGCCCGGGTTCACCTTCGCTTCTGCGATGAGCGTCACACCCTCGACATCCTCAGGCCGGAGTCCCTCATAGAACCTCTTCGAGATCTCGTGGTGATCCAACGCCGTCACGAAGTGCGGCCGGATCCCACGCTCGAGCAGCGGCTTGAGCACCGTCTGGACCGCGATCAACACGAATCGTTCCCGCACGCCGGGGCGGGCAAGCGTGTCCATCGCCCGCGCCAGGCTAGGCCCGGCGGATATCACGATCGCCGGTCGCCCCGCCATGGTGCCCGCAAGCTCGGCTATCCCCGGGCTCGTGACGTAATGGTCCGCGTTCATCGCCAGATTCCGGAGCGTCGCGGGCGATTGCACGAGCGTGGTCATGATGGTCGTGCGCATCGCCTTCACGGTGCGGGCAACGGTCTGGGAGAACGCCGCAACGCTCGGCCCCAGTCGCGCAGCGCTCGGCACGTGATCAAGAATCTCGAGCCCCATTGCGACCAAGCCTTCATAGCCACGCAAGGCGGCGCTCAAAGTCGCGGGCTGATCGCCGGCTTCGACGATGACGAGATTGGTCTGACTCATCCAGGCTGCCATCCTCACGCGCTCGAACACCGCGCGGAGCAACCCCAGATCGGGCTCGAAGACAATGATCACGCCCTGATGGCCCAGGCGTTGGGCGAGCGCCGCGATGTGCGTGCCGACCCCAAACCCCGCGATCGCGATCGCGCCATGCGCCTGCAGGTCGGCCCGGTCGGCGAATCGCGAGGCTTCTTCCAGCGGCCGCCGCTTGCTCGCAAGCGCCCGCGCAGCGTTCTGGTGCACAATCTCGCCGCTCGCCCCGCCATCGTCGGCCAGAAAGATCGTGGCGTCGGCCCTAGGCGGGACGGTGCCGAGCTTCTGAGCCAAGGCCGGGCTTGTTCGAGCCAGGGCCTGGAGGTTCTCTGCAAGGATCTCGTGCGAGGGCTGGCAAGGGGTCTGCATGGATCCTCCAAGTGACCGAGCGAAGTATCGAGCCCCGAGTTCAAAACATTTTTCGAACAGACCGGGATTCATCGAACCCGACGCGCGCCGATCGCGCACCAATCATGGGTCATCGGCCCTTGCCCGCTCGCCTTGCCAAGATTTGGAGCCCCATGCCCACCGACGCCCACATCCCTCAGCTGCGTGACATCGACTCACCGGGCCTGATCAGCCTTCTGCTGTTCGAGAACCCCTGGATCCTCGCCGGGCTGCTCGCGATCGGTGCGATCTCGCTATTTGTCGTATTCAACAACCGGCGGAAGTTGCGCTTGGGTGCCGCCTTCGCTGGGGTCTTCGCCTTGGGTGCGATCACCGTCATGCTCCTGGCGATGCTCGTCACGACCGATCGCGAGCAGGTAAAAAACCTCTCGCGCGAGCTGATCGCAGCGGTCGCCGACGCCGACGCACAACCGGTCGAACAGATCCTCTCTCCGTTCGCCACGCTCGTCGCCGAGGGTGCCTTGAGAAGCGAGCTCAGCCGCGACGAGATCCTGGATCGCATTCGCGACGCCTCGAGCAACGGCGGGGCCTACGACGGACAAGGCACCCGCGTAGCCGCCGACGAATACCGGATCCGCGAGATCCGCGTCGGCATCCAATCGAGCACGGCGGCCCGGAGCCAGGTCAACGTCGTCATCACGCCATCGATCACCAGCTTCCCCACCGGCACTTGGTGGGAACTGGATTGGGACAAGCTTCCCGATGGCTCCTGGAAGGCGCGAAGGATCGAGTTGGTGTGGGTCGCCGGCATGCGGTCCATCGGCCCTCGCTAGCGAGGACTAGCAACCGGTCACGAACAGATCGAGAAACCCAAAGAAATCGTCGGCGTCACAATCCCCGTCGCCATCGATATCGCACACTCGCGCGTCACGATCCGCAAACGCGTCCAGAAAAGCAAAGAAGTCATCGCTATCCACGTCGCCATCGCCGTCAAGATCGCCCGCGGCTGAAAACCCCTCAAAGTCATCGAGAATGGCCTTCGCCAAGTCAGACAACCCAACCGTGCTCGCGTCCCCATTGGCCAGTACACAC
>JAJDDL010000128.1 GCA_029260335.1 Phycisphaerales bacterium
GATGTTCTCGTCGTGCTCACCCTGGGGGGCCTTGGTCGCGGGGGTGAAGATCGGCTCGGGCAGCCGATCGCATCGCTTGAGCCCCTCGGGGAGCTGAATGCCACAGATCGCCCCATTCTTCTGATAGTCCTTCCAGCCCGAGCCCTCGATGTAGCCCCGGACCACGAACTCGATAGGCAGCACCCGACAGGCCCGCGTGATCATGATCCGGCCACGCAAATCATCGCGTGTGGTCTTGCCCGCGAAAAGCTCGGCGGGCAGCTCGTCGGCGTTGCTGGACAGCAGATGGGTCTTGCAGAGCCCTCGCCCCTCGACCCACCGGAGCCAGAACTCGGCGATTTCGGTCAGGATGCACCCCTTGGAGGGGATCGGCGTGGCCAGAACCACGTCGAAAACCGAGATCCGATCGGTCGCAATCAGGAGCTTGCGCCGACCGATTTCGTCCGGGGCCAGATCGTAGAGATCTCGGACTTTGCCTTGGATTGCGCCCGGTGCTTGGAGATCTGTCTGAAACACCGCGCGGTCCCGAGCCGAATGACTACTGCTGGGGGCTTCTGTACTCATGCAGTGATGCTATCCTCGCGGATCGGTTCGCGCATGCGTGGGTGAGCCTGTGGGAATGAAAACGCCCAACTGGGAGGGCCTGCTCGCGGATGCTGCGGTTCGTACTACCAAGTGACGCTCAGTCGGCCCTGGATCCGTCCAGAGTGCGGGCGCTGGGCTCAGAGGATGTCGTGGTCCCCGCGGAGATTCGCGTGAGCGATGGCGTGGTCGAGGTCGTGCCCGAGGGCCCCGATGCGAGGGGGATCTCGATCCACGTGGAAGGACAAGCCCTCGTCGGGGATCAAGGCGCGGGGCTGGGGCCCTTGGATGAGATGGGGCTTGCCACCTGTCTATTGCCCCAGCGAGATCGGCCCTATTCGCTGGTCCTGGAACTCGCTCGCCGCCGGGTCATGTTGCTGCTCACCAAGCTCGAAGAGTGGACACTCTTCGATCAGGAAGGTGCCTCGACGGCTCGAGTCGTCGAGGCGGCTCAGGCGTTCACCAAGGCGCTCATCGTCAGTCGCGGCGGAAACAACGGCGAGGGTGACGCCCTTGCCCGCAGAGCCTTGGGCTTGGCGATCGAGGTTGGCAAAGAGCTGGCCCTGACCCAGGGCCGAGCGATGCTCCCGGGACGGCTCTCCGGAGATGTCCACGCCGAGGCCGTGGCGCGCTACGAGAAGGCTCAGCAGGAAAAGGCCCCGCCCGGAGCGCCCGTGCTGCTCTCTGGAGGCACAGGCGTCGTGTTGCCCGGCCGCCCGCTCATCGGTTGTGAAGTGGATCCCAAGATCTTTTCTGAGGGTCTGGGGCGAGCGGTGTTGTCGTCGTGTGATTTTCTCGCGACTCCGATGCGTTGGTCGGATCTGGAGCCGCAAGAAGGCAGCTACGCATTCACGAGTACGGATCGGTGGATCGAGTGGGCGGTGCGCTCGGCGAAGCTGCCGGTCGCTGCGGGGCCGCTGATCGATTTTCGTCCCGATCGCACGCCTGGATGGCTGGAAATTTGGGAGAACGATCACGAGACGCTGCGCGAGTTGGTCGCAGAGCATGTGAAGCAAGTGGTCACGCGATATCGGAGGACCGTCCGCCGATGGTCGGCGACGTGCGGGCTCCCGGTAAACCGCAACTTCCCGATGGATTTCGAGAAGATGATCGACCTGACACGGATCGCGGTGATGCTGATCCGCAAGCTCCACCCGCAGGCCAACGTGGTCGTCGAGGTCGAGCAGCCTTGGGGTGAGTACGTGGGCGAGGTAACCGCTTCGGTGCCGCCCATGCCGTTTGCCGAGATGACCCAGCAAGCGGGAATCCAGGTCGATGGGTTCGCGTTGCGTCTGTGCGTTGGCCAGGAGAACGGCTCGTGGAATCGCGATCCGATGGAGCTCTCGGCGATGCTCGATCGGTATGCGGTAAATCTGGAGAGGCCATTGCTCGTGACCGCGGTCGGTGCGCCGAGTGAAGGCGATGGTTGGACCGAGCAGCGCCAGGCCGACTGGCTCGAAGATGTCATGGGCGTGGTGCTGGCCAAGCCATACATCCACAGCTTCTGCTGGCAGCAGCTCTATGACAGCGAAGGCTCGCCGCCGGTGGGTCTGGTGACAAGTAACGGTTCGCTCAAGCCCGCGGCAGAACGTTTCGGCGAGATCCGTCGCGCACTGCGCGAGGGCCGCTCGCCCTGGGTGCAGCAGCCGCAGGCCGCCACGGCATGACCGATCAAAAACCGCAGATTCGTGAGCCCGACTGGACGGCAGGAGCCGCGAAGTGGGCGGCGGTCGCGGTCTTGGGCAGCGCCTCGATCTACGGGATGGGCTGGTCGATCCTTGCCTGGCAGAATCGCGAGGAGGCCCGTGCGATCGAAGCCGAGCGCCGGATCGATCTGAATACCGCCAGCGCGAGCGAGCTGGAGCTCTTGCCCGATGTTGGGCCGACGCTTGCAGCCCGGATCGTGGATGATCGCGAGCAGTTGGGGCCATTTCAAAGCATCGACGACCTGGATCGGGTAGAGGGCGTGGGGCCCCGCACGATTGCCGGCCTTCGTGCGTTTGTCCTGGTCGGCAATGACGGCTCGACAGCAGAGCCGAGTAATGCGTCTGGTGGGGGCTAAGACCGATCTTCGCCGATCAGGATTCTCTGGATTTCTGGACTTCCGCACGCGAGTTTTGTCAATCGCAGCCGATACCATGGCCGCTGAGCGGGTGTAGACCCGCGTCCCACGCATGGAAAGCGTGATCTCCAACCCGGGCCTCGTCCAGACCCTTGCGAGTTTCGAGGGCGTGGAAGACCTTGCGCGCTCGCTGCACTCCGGCAAGCGTTGCGTGGTTTCGGGTAGCGCCGGTTCTTCGAGTTCGATCATCGCGGGAGCCGCGACCCAGATCGCCGAGCGTCCGGTGCTACTGGTCGTCGCGCATGCGGATGACGCCGACGAGACTTGTGACACGTTGGTTTCGCTTGGAGTGCCATGCCTGGCGTTCCCGGCGGTGCAGGCGTTGCCGGGGGAGGCCGGGCTTGCGCTCGATCTGTTCGCCGATCGATTGAGCGTGTTGCGCCAGGTGATGGAGCTTGCGAGCAACGCATCGCCGGTCATCGTGTGTTCGATCCACGCGTTGATGCAGCCGGTGCCCGAGGCCTCACGTTTGGACGATCTGGTGCGCACGCTCGAGCGAGGCCAGCAACTCGAACCAGCGTCGCTACTCGATTGGCTCGATCGGGCCGGGTACTCCCGGGTCGACGCGATCGAAGAGCCCGGCGACATCGCCCTTCGCGGCGGGATCATGGACGTGTTCCCCGCGGGCGGCGCGAGCGCCTTCCGTCTGGATTTCTTCGGCGACGAACTCGAGGCGATTCACGAGATCGATCTGGACACGATGGGTTCGGACCGAACGCTTGAACGTGTGGATCTGATCGCGGGCGTGGACCGGGCATTGGAGAATGTGGGCGGGCAGAGCTTGCTCGACGCGGTGCCCGAGTGTGCGATCGTCATTCTCGATGAGCCGACGGAGATTATCGAGCAGGCGCGGGGGTATTTCGAGCGTGTGGTCGATGGCCACGGCGTGTTCCCGCCGCCGGAGGTTCTCAAGAAGCTCGAATCTCGATTCCATGCAATCGCAGAAGTAAGCCGGATGCCGCACGCCGCGGCTTCGGGTGATCGCTCGATCGAGCTGGATATCGCCGAGTTGCCGCAGGTTTCGGCGGACGTCAACGAAGCGATCGCTGAACTCGTCGGCCTTGCCAACGGGCCCGAGAAACTGCGTGTCGTTGTGTGTTGTGCGAGCGACGCCGAGCGATCGCGCTTCGGCGAGCTCGCGGCGGGTGTCGAGGGTGCGCAGGTCATCGAGTCGGGCGTGAGCTATGTCCATCGGGGCTTTGTGCTCATCGAGGGACTGGGCGGCGTGGCGGTCGTGCCGTATCACGAGCTGTTGCATCGGTTTGGGGCTCGTCGGCGGACGCGAGGGATCGCCGCGGGTCGGACGATCGACGTCTTTCTCGACTTTGATGTGGGCGACTACGTCGTGCATGCCGAGCACGGCATTGCGAAGTTTGTCGGTTTGGAGCTGATCAAGCCCAGGGCGCTTGCCGGGCGCAAGTACGCGGGCGATCGCGATAGCGAGGAGTATCTCGTTCTCGAGTTTGCCCAGGGCGGCAAGCTCAATGTCCCGGCGACGCGGATCGATCTCGTGCAGCGTTATGTGGGCGGGTTCAAGGGCAAGCCGCCTTTGTCGACCCTCGGCGGTGTGCGCTGGCGCAATCAAAAGTCCAAGGTTGCAGAAAGCGTGCGAGAACTCGCGGCCGAGATGCTCCGGGTGCGTGCAGCCCGTGAGGCTATCCCCGGCTATCGCGCGCCGCCCGATACCGATTGGCAGCGGTCGTTCGAAGCCGAGTTCCCGTTCGAAGAGACCGAGGATCAGCTCACCGCGATCGAGGCGATCAAGAAGGACATGCAGAGCGAGCGGCCGATGGATCGGCTGATTTGCGGCGACGTTGGCTTCGGCAAGACCGAGGTTGCCCTGCGCGCGGCGTTTAAAGCCGCCGAGGCGGGCAAGCAAGTCGCGTTTCTGGTGCCGACGACGCTGCTTGCGGTCCAGCACGAGCGGACGATCCACGACCGGCTCGCCGACTACCCGTTCCGGGTGGCGAGTTTGACGCGATTCAAGACGGCCAAGGAAGCGGCGGGTGTGCTCGCTCGGTT
>JAJDDL010000129.1 GCA_029260335.1 Phycisphaerales bacterium
GGGTGTGGGCGTCGATCGCCGAGTCGGAGCGAGCTGGGGTGAACTTCATTCAATGCGGGTTGGAGATGGCGGATTAGCGACTGCTCCTGACGCCCATGTGCTTGCGGGATCATGGTTGGGCCGCCCCTGGTGCGTGTTGGACTCAGAACTGGCCCAATCGACCGGCCTCGGAACTGATCGCTCGGTCTGGCCGGATACCATGCGAACCCATGGTGGATCTCTCATGACAACGACAAATCAAGACTCTTCGCCGCTCAAGTCTTTGCTGGCGCTGGATGCCGCGCAGGCCAAGAAGGCATTGGATCAGCCGACGTTCAATCGCCAGGACTTCGGGCGACTGCACGAGATGGCTTCGCTCGCGCTAGAACGGCTCGGCGCGGTCTGCGAGATCCCGGAAACCAACCGGCTCCGGCACTGCGAGAAGATCTTCGCGGATCTGCTGGCGTTGGCCGACGACCCCGAGGCTCAGGTGGTGCGTCCTCGTGAGGGCGAGGTGTACAACGCGGGGCTGGAGACCGGACAACTCGCGCAGTTGACCGAGGCGCTCGCCAAGCCCGGCACCAAAGCCGCGACGTATTGGGGACCGCGGATTCTCAAAGCGATTGATGCCAAGGCCGACCCACAGACGCTCCAGGACCGGCGGTTCCGATTGCAGTTCATCGCGATGTGTGCGCAGGCGGGGGTTCGGATCGAGCCGAGCGAGAGCGAGTTGGATGGCGAGGCGGATCTGAGCAAGTGGCGCATCGGGCTTGCGTGCAAGAGGATCGAAGCCGAGAACCTGATCGAAGCGGCGGTCTCGTCGACGGCGGGGCGGCTTCAGCGCGCCATGAAGCCGGGGCTGATTGTGCTGGAAGTTTCGGGCCTCGTGTGGCCCGAGCGGCGGATCCTGGCCGTGGACAGTGATCTGACGGCGGCGCGGGAGATTCACCGCAGGACCGACGCGTTCCTGATCGAGCAGACCGAGGCGATCGCGCGGATGGTGGATCCATCATTTGCGTTCGGCGTGCTCGCGGCGGCGACGATTCCGACGTTGAATGTCTCGAGCAAGCATGTGGCGTTCAGCTCAAGCTTTCGGATCGCATCGTTGGTTGGGGATACGGATCCTCGGTATGGCAGGCTTGTGAGCTTTGCGCGGAAGTTTGAGGCTTTGAGTTGAGAGTTCTTGCCGTGGGTGATTTGGGGTGGGCTCTTTGATGTCGAGGTTGACAATCGCATAGCCGCTCAGAGCAGCGGCCATGGCACCCTTTGGGAGGCCTAGGAATCGTCGCCGTGCTCGGTTTGGCAGGTGAGGATGAGTTCGCCTTCGCTCAGCTCCATAGAAACGATGCGGACGCGTCTGCCGTCGGCGAGGGAGATGACCGGCTCGCTTGCGATGGGATGGCGGCCGGCTAAGGCGTCTGTGAGTTCGGCAAGCTCACGATCGTTGGCGACCGATTTGGGCGCGAACCCGATCAGGTCGGTATCGAGCAGGAAGCCGGCGGGCACGGGCAGGCGGCCGAGATACATCCAGCCGAGATCGAGCCAAACAGAGCCGTCGTCGTCGACGCGTGGCGTGAGCTGGGCCGAGAGCACCCGATCACGCTCGTCCAGTCGCACGCTGGCTCCTAGGCGGACCGAGCCCGGTTCAAAGGCGACTTGGATGGAGCGGACGTCCACGGGCCATTCAAAGTCCTCCAGGCGATTCTCGGCCCATCTCGGCAGCCGTGCGTTGAGCCATGCGTTGGCCTCGTCGCTGGAGAGGTGAATCGTCCATGGTTCGCTTCGCCAGACTTGATCGTCCGCCGAGCCTTCGCGGTCGGCGCGGGAAAGCTCGGTGGTGAGCGAGTTCTCGACACGCTCGGCTTGTTCGATGACCTGGACGTCAGTGGGATCGATCGCGGTCCACCATTGGGGGGTCTGGGTCGTGAGGCGATAGCCGGCGGCGATGACGACCACCAGGGTCATGAGCAGGACCACGCCGATCGCGAGCGACCATCGCATGATCCGGCTGAACTTTCTTCGCCTGCGCTTTGCCATCTGCGTGGATCGTCCCTGGATGGCGCGTGAGAGTCCAATCGGAAAAGAAAAACCCGCGTCGAAACGCGGGTTTGAGAGCTGGGTTGATTTCCAGTGGGGGTCCAGCGATCAACGCTTGGAGAACTGGAATCTCTTGCGTGCACCGGGCTGGCCGTACTTCTTTCGTTCGACCTTGCGGGCGTCTCTGGTGAGCATGCCCTTGACACGCAGGGGGTGCTCGAAGTTGGGGTCAAAGTCGCGCAGGGCCCGGGCGATGCCGAGGCGGACGGCCTGGGCCTGGCCTGTGGGACCGCCGCCCTTGAGGCGGATGATGACCTCGAACTGATCGGAGGTGTTGGTCAGCTTCTGGGGTGCGTAGCAGTCCTCGCGATCGCGGATCTCGGAGAAGTAGTTCTCGATCGTGCGGAACTGGTTGTTGGAGGTCTGGATCTTGAGCCCAGCCGCATCGGGCTTGGCGCTGCGGATCCGCACGCGTGCCACGGCGGACTTGCGCCTGCCTGTTCCCCACCACCAGCCGTGCTTGTCGGCGGGCTTGGGCTCGCGGCGCAGGGCCGGGGCTTCTTCGACTGCTTCGGGCTCGGCAATCGCGACGCCGATGGCCTCGCCCAAACCCTCGTTGCTCTGCTCGTTGACTTCGTTCTCAGCCATGGAAACTCGCTTGTGCTTGAATCGCGATCTTTATTCGCGTTCGGTGGTGCGTTCTTGCTCTTCGCTCAACCAACTGCCAGGGGTGTTGCCTGCTGGGCCTGGTGGGGATGCTCGCTGTCGGGATAGATCTTCAGCTTCTTGAGCATGACCCGGCCGAGGCGACTCTTGGGAAGCATCCGGCGGACGGCCTCCTGGATCAGCTTCTCGGGATGGTCTTCTCTCACCTGGCCGAAAGATTTGGCCTTGAGACCGCCTGGATAGCCGGTGTAGTGCGTCTGGAGACGCTGCTCGGCCTTCTTGCCGGTCAGGGCAATGTTCTTGGCGTTTGTGATGATCACGAAATCGCCGGTATCGACGTGCGGCGTGTACTCGGGGCGATGCTTGCCCATGAGCACAACCGCGACATCGGAAGCCAGGCGGCCCAATGGCACGTCGGTCGCATCGACCACGTGCCATGACTTGTCGACATCGCCTGCCTTGGCGAAGTAGGTCTGGCGTCTCATCGTGACACCTCCGATGCTCGTATGGCGTAACTGCCAACGAGGACTGGCTCGCCGCCTCCCGGGCGGGACGGGCCGGCGCTGATCGCCGACAGGATTACAAACTCGGGCCCGATCTCTGACCTCTGGGTCGGATTCGAGCCCGGGAGGATAGGAGGTCCGTATCGCCTCAGTCAATGACCGAGCCCTGATCAATGGGTGCTATTGAGGGCAATGAGGCCTGCGAATCGGGCGCGACCGAACCCGACGATGGGTGAAAATGGTCGGTCTTTGGTGACATCGGGCGGGCGGAAGCCGAAGATTGGGCCATGGACTTTCAAGAACAGCTTGCTCAGGTCGCGGGCAATGAGCCGGGGACCGTGGATGTGGAGTTCGCGGCTCGGAGCCGTCGAGATCCGGGAACGCCCCAGTCGGCGTTACTCGCGCTGATCTCGGTCATCGTGTTCTACGCGATGATTGTGGGTGGCAATCTGATGCCCGCGTCCACCCCGGCGCCGGACCCCGACGCGGAGCCGCCGGCGTGGACCGAGCAGGATCGTGAGGATCGGCTGGCAGAGACGCGGATGGACCCGGTCGCCGCGATCACGCGCATGCTCATGTACGCCGACGATGTGATGCAGTTTCCCGAGGACATGATGCGCCAGCAGATCCCGCCCACGGATTCGGATCCGATGATCCGGGTGCAGCGGGTGGTGATGACCGGGGAGTTCTTTGGCGCCGAGGAGGCGCTTGCAGAGCTGGATCGGCTCGAGCAGCTCACGGTGAGTGAGATCGAACTGTTGGATGGGGCGCTGGTGGTCCAGGAGCTGGACGTACTGGACTATCTCCGGCAGACCTACGACGGCACGCTCGAGCCCGACGCGTTGGATGCGTCGGCGCTGGACGCGAAGGACTACTTGGGCTGGTGGGGAACGCTTGCGCGATTGCACGACGCGGGGGAGAGTGACAAAGAGCGCAGTGCGATGCTCGAAGCTGGCGGCCGCCTGTTCAAGTTCGTTTTGGGCATGTTTGGCTTTGCGGTCGTTGTCGTGCTTGCGGTGATCGCGTCTGCGATCCTCATGATCTTGCGACTGACTCGCGGCGGGTTTAGTTCCAGGCTCAATCCTCCGTTGCCGGGGGGGAGTGTGTACCTGGAGATCTTTGCGGTTTTCCTTGTCGGGTTCTTGCTCGTGCAGCTCTTGGGCTTGCTCGTCGGCTCAACAGCGGGCGCAGAGGCGGGGCTTTGGGCGACGCTGATTGGACAGTGGTCGTTGATCGCGGTGCCGTTCTGGCCGTTGCTCCGAGGAGTCTCGCTCCAGCGGATGCGCATGGACCTGGGCTTGCACAAGGGCGAGGGGATCTTGCGTGAGGTCGGAGCGGGGGTGGTTGGATATCTGGCGGGGCTGCCGCTCTTCATCGCGGCGATTGTCTTCATGATCGCGATGCAGATGGTTGTTCAGGTCGCCAGCGGGAGCGAGGAAGCCGTCCAGCCCAACAATCCGATGCTCGATCTGGTAAAGCAAGACAATCTGCCGGTGATCCTGATGGCGGTTTCGCTTGCGGTGTTCTGGGCACCCCTGGTGGAAGAGACGGTGTTTCGCGGGGCGTTGCTTCGGCATGTTCGCAGTCGGGTGGGGTTCCTGATCGGAGCGTTGCTCACCGGTGTGTTGTTTGCATTCATGCACTCGTACGGGCCGTTGTTCACGCCGCCGCTGATCGCGTTGGGGTTCACGTTTGCGATGTTGCGTGAGTGGCGCGGCTCGCTGATCGCGCCGATGGTCGCCCACTTCTTGCACAACGGGACGTTGATGGTGGTGATCATTACGGCGCTGAGTATGTTGGGGTAGGCAGTCTTGAGCCTCCATGTGCCACCGACCGTTGCTCTGAGCGGTTGGTGCAACTCGCACAAGAAAACACCAACCATGCAAAGCCATGGTTGGTGGCACAGTTCACTGGTATCGGTGCGTCAGCGCGTGACGAGATAGAGGACCGCCATGACCGCCACCATTGCCGTCGCGATGCCCAGGCCGCAGAGGATGACGAGAGCGTTGGTGAGGACTCTGCCTCGCTCTGCGATCTCGTCGATGCGTTGGGCGTGGACTTGTTCGCGTTGATCAAGGCGATCGATGGCACCGCCGAGGCGGTGGTTGGATGTGTTCATCTGGATGATCGCGCCGCGGAACTCGCCCAGGGCGACGCCGAGCTCTCGTTCGACATTGCTGGATTCCTCGAAGAGCACCTCGATGCGGCCGAGCGTGCTGGCCTGGCGTTCGAGGATGGCCCGATGGCGTTCCATGCTCGTCTCGTCCTTGAGACGGCTATCGCGCGAGAGATCCCGCATGGAGCGGGCGAGTTCGGTGAGCTCGCTCTGGCCCTCGCGGAGTGCGGCGAGGTGTTCGACGCCCTCGGGCGCGCGCTGGGCGAGGTCGAGCATGCGATCGGATCGGCGGGCCTGCGCATCGAGGTGGCCGTCGACCTTGCGGATCAGGGTGACCGCCTCTGCATAGTTCCGCCGAAGCTCTGCAAGGAGTTCTTGCTTGTTCTTTGGCGCACTTGGGAGAGTGGCCTGTTCGATCGCGGCTTCGGCGCGGGAAACCTCGTCCTCTGGCTCACGATGCCGGCGTTCGCGGGGCAACTCTGCGGTGAGGACGGGGTCCTCATGATCGAGGTCGATGCGCACCGGTTCGCGCGGGGTGAATGCGGTGGGGGCCGTTCGGTGGGTTGACATAGTGGCGGCTGATCCGGCGTGGGAAGCGGGTGAACCCGTTGCCGATTCCAGACGTGCCGATCCGATGCCAAAGAAGCGACTGATCTTTGCAATGACGCTCATGAGGGCCTCCTGCCCAAGCGGCGCGTTCGCCCACGCCCGTGCCGCGAGTTTCTCGATTCTCCCTCGCCGCGATCGGCGATTCCGGGATATCGACCAGCGGCGGGCCGGCACTCCAACGTTCAGGTCTCGGCGGGCACAGTGGGCTCCGGGGCGCGTGTCCAGGCGACTTCATCTGCTTTGATTTCTACCAGCGGCCTCTGCTGGTCGGTCGCGGCGCAGGTGATGTGCTCGATGCGAACCTGGAGTTCTGTGGCGGGGTGAGCGTCCCACTTGGACGCATCGACATGTCGTTTGGCCTGCGTGACGATGCAGAACTGGTCGTCTGAGAGATCAGAAATCAAACCAAACAACTGACTCTTGATTGCTTCGTCTTCTGAGGGCGTCCTCCACGCGAATGGTGCGCGAGGGAGGCGCATCAGCAAGGGGTCGGCCTCGTCATGCAGTCGGAGATTTCCCGCGTAGAGGCCAGCGCCAAACCCGTCGGTCGTTGGCTCGTTGTTGTCAGCGAACTCCTGGGCAGGCCGCAGGTCCTGGATCAACTGCAACGCCCAGGGGTTGGTCGCAAGCGTGCTTGCGCCAGCGAGCAGGAGGACGCTGAGGATCATCGTGATTCTGATGGCGATCCGTCGCATGAGTCGTCCTCCTGCTTGCTCAGATGCGCGGGGCCTGAGAGTCCGGCATGGAACGATCGTGTCCTATCCTCATTGCATGCGAGCAATTGTCTGTACGAAACAGGGACGGCCGGTCGCGCCGAACGTCGAACTGCAGCAGGATTGGGCCGAGGAGCGAGAGCCGGGCGCGGGGGAAGTCGCCATCCGGACGCTCGCGTCGGCATTCAATCACATGGACCTGTGGGTGGGCATGGGCGTGCCGGGGGTCGATCTGGAGTATCCACGGGTTTCGGGGTGCGATGCCTGCGGCGAGGTTATCGCGGTTGGAGCCGGGCTCGACGCGTCGTGGGTGGGCCAGCGCGTGATTGTCAACGCGGCGGTGCGATTGCCCGAAAGGGAGCGGCCGGGAGATCCGCCGGGCTCGGCGCTTGCGCCGATCTATGAGTTGATCGGCGAGCACCACAACGGCATGTTTCGCGAGCGATTTGTCGTGCCCGCGGCGAACTGTGCGTTAGTAGGGGATGCGGACCCGGTGCAAGCCGCGGCGTTCGGGCTGACGACGTTGACCGCGTACTCGATGATGGTGACCAAGGGCGCGTTGCGCCCGGGCCAGAGCGTCTTGATCACCGGTATCGGCGGCGGGGTTGCGACCAGTGCGCTGGCGATCTGCAAGTGGCTTGGGTGTCCGGTCTGTGTGACTAGTCGCCACCAGTGGAAGCTCGACAAGGCAATGGAAGCGGGAGCCGATCACGGGGTGTTGGATGCGGGCGAGGATTGGTCTCGCGATGTTCGTGGCTGGACTGCCAAGCGCGGCGTGGACATGGCGGTCGATTCGATCGGCAAAGCAACGCACCTGAGTTGCATCAAGAGCCTGGCCAGAGGCGGGGCGTATGTAACGCCGGGCTGCACGACGGGGCCTGATGCGAAGACGGATTTGGCGCGGATCTTTTGGAATCAGCTCCGCATTCTGGGCAGCACGATGGGGTCGAACGACGAGTTTCGGGAGATCGCGTCGCTTTTCTGCGCGGGGCATCTTGGGGTGAGCGTGGATCAGGTGTTCAAGCCCGAGCAGTGCGTTCAGGCGTATGAGCGGCTGGAAGCTCAAGAGCAGTTCGGCAAGATCGTGGTTGATTGGCGGTAGAGACTGTCTGCTCCGGCGTGCATCTGGACCGATGCCACTCGCGTATCGACCCCGGTTATTGACTTGAACCCCAAGGAGAGCCCATGACCCCTCGCAAGCGAAATGCAGGCCTGACGTGCGCGGTACTGACCGCGCTGGTTGCTTCTGTTGCGTTCATGAGTAGCGGGTCGCCCGCCGACGCGCAGGTGACGATCCAGCCCCGTCAACCCGGGCGTCAGTTTGCCGCGTGGGTCCCGCCGGGCGAATACACCGCCTTCGTCGTCACGACCAATGCGGACACTCGCAACTGGGCGATCTCGCTTCGCACGACCGACGGCCCATTCCCGATCATCGTCACGCCACAAGCCAATGTGATCATCCCCTTCGAGCAGGGCTGGAAGGTGACCGCCGACGCCGAGGTACGCCTCGTCTCCGAGCACATCCCCTTCGGCGACATCACCGCATTCAACCAGTTCTCCGAGGATAACCCCATCCTCTTCTCGGCATGGGGAATCACCAAGGCTGGGCCGGTGCGGTTTGTGTATCGCGAGGTGGAGTAACCGGTCTTAATCAGAACCCGGCGGGCAACTCCATCCCCAAGTGCTC
>JAJDDL010000130.1 GCA_029260335.1 Phycisphaerales bacterium
GGGATAAGCCGCGAGGAGCGCTGCTGTCCCCACAATCGCCCAGCGTCTTCTGCGCCTCGGCCGAAATAACTGCCGCTCATACTCCGCAGATTGTGCACATTCTGCGCACGTCCACACACCTTGGACCGGCACGCTCGCCGACATGTCGTACCAGCACCGACGGCATCGGCGCCTGCCGCGGCTGCGTTGGCCGATGACGGCCCAAATCAGCAGGCCGATACCGATCGCAGCGAGCAGTGCGGTACCGATGCCAAAGACCCAGTCTGAGAAGTGGGCACTCACGCGGCGACCCCCAAGAAATGAGCCGACGATTGCTGACTACGCCAAGAACCTACGAGTTGAATGTCGCCGGGGATCCATTGATTCCCCAAAGGTGCAGAGAACCGCCCCCGGCCTTGCATGTGATCAGGATGCGTTTCCCGGCATCGCCTCGGCCGTTCTCGTTGATCTCGGTAATTTGCTTGGACCGGAACCCTGTTCGGGTTACATTTGATTGGAACCCAGCAAGGAGAGTTTTCATGCGCACATCGATCGCCCTGATCGCCCTATTCACCGGTATCGCCAGCAGCGCGACCGCTCAAGTGACGATCGCCGACTCGGATTTCCAGGACGGCACGACCCAGGGCTGGGACCAGGGGTTCGATAACGGCGTGAGCGTCATTGCCGACGCCGGGCCTGACGGTCCAGGCGATTTCAGTCTCCAGGCCGTGCCCAACCCCGGGCGGCTTCGCATCTTTCCGTTCAACACCGAAGACACGGACTACCTGGGCGATCTGCTGAGTGCACAGGTGGCTCGCGTGGAGTTCGATGCGCAGATCACCGCGTCCAGCACCGATTCGATGAGCCTGCATGCGGTCGTATTGGCGGGAGACTTTGATCGCTGGGCTTCTCTGGCAAGCGCCGAGGTGCCCAACGACGGGCAGTGGCGGCATTACTCGATCCCGCTGACCGTGGCGGACATGATCAACGTCCTAGGCGGGAACGACTACGCGACCGATTTCTCGGCGGTTACGCGCTTCGGATTCCGACACCAGGACGAGGCGAACCAGGCCGGCGGCTCGGAGTTGAGCAGCGCCGATAACTTCCTGCTGATCGACAACGTGGAGCTGATCGGCGTGCCGGCGCCGGCGACGGTGATCCTGCCGCTTCTTGGCGCAGCGATGGTGCATCGGCGTCGATAGGAAGCGTTGAGATGTGATTTAGCGACTCACTCGCTTCTGTTTCAAGCCTCTGATATCCGAGCGCATCCAGGACTCGTCGAGCAGGGGAACCGTCGCTGAGACCTTGCCCTCCCAGAAGACGTTGCGCTTGAAGTCGCCAAGGGCGGTGTTGGCGTCAGACACAGCGCGCACGGTCACCGATTCCAACGCCGAGAGATCCACGGAGCCATCGACCCACGCGAGTTCGAAGAGTTGGTTGTAGCCGACGATGCATCCGAAAGGTCCGCCCGGTCGGTGCATCTCCATAAGCACGGGCCCCGTGGCGATTCGTCGCTCGCCCGCGAACACATCGATGCGCATGCCCAGGCCCCAATCAGTATTCGCGTGCTCGCCGACACGCGTAAACTCGATCATCGAGATCCAAGGGTTACCTTCATCATCTGTTGTCATGGCTTGCAGGTTCTTGGCAATCTGTTGGTCGCTCCTGTCGGAAGAAACCGTCTCAATTAAATCCTTGGCGGGTACTCCTATCTGAATCGTTGCGATGTCGGCTCGCCAGACACGTTTCGTGCTCGAGCGGTCCACGGTGAGGCTGTGATCCTCGTGCTTGGTGACACGTACGCCTTGGAGCAACTCGCCCTCGATGGTGATCTCGCCGGCCGGGAATGCGCCGAGCGACATCGCCGACGGCTCTAGTCTTCGATAGTGCTCGTAATGGAGTTCCTCGATCCACTGCCCATCCGGCTTGGCCCGAAACCGAAACATCACGTCCGGGCCGTCAAACGGCATTGCCAGCGAGATTACATATGGATTCACGACTACCGGTTGGTTCGCGGGCCATTGCTCGCGCGCCAGGACCCGCTCCCAGACATAGCGAGGTTGAGCGTCCAGGAATCGGTCTATGAGCATCTTGCATTGCCACGACGAGAGTTCGCGGTCTCTGGCTCGTTTGAGCAGTTCCTTAGTGAAGCTCGAATCGCCTACGAAGCCGTAGCAAGACAGGTACTCCTCCTCCCATAGCTCAATGTCTTCGGCCTTAATCGGCGCGATCAGGACGAGCAAGGAAGAGGGCAGGACACTCGCGACGCCGTGACGTCTCGCATCGGGGACCAGTGCCACCGGGTACGCCGAGAGCAGCACGCCGATTCCGAGGCAGGCCAAGCGCCAACTGCGCCGGGGGCGGAGCAACTGGCATTCTCGATGCGCAGGCTTGGCGCATTCAGGGCAGGTCCACGCGCCGCCGATGGGCCGGTTCGCCGACATGTCGTACCAGCATCGTTGGCAGCGCTTTCTGCCGCGGCTTCGGTCGCCGATGAGCGACCAGACAAGCGGGAGTATCCCGCTCAACGCTAGGAGCACAGCGCCGATACCAATCACAGAGCCCGACCAGTGACCGTTCATGCTTGGCTCCTGCTTCTTGGCCGGGTCATTTGACCAGGCGTGTTGCACATGAACCATCGGCTTGCAGAACCTGCACAGAGTACCTGAAGGCTCCAGAACAACGGCTTAGTTTTGAGATTGGTCCGTCCGGGATCGGGCCAAATGCATGTCACGTACGAGGGGCGCGGGTTAGCGATCGGGTATCAAGTGTTCGGTTGGCACCGTGCCGTCGTAGATTAAACCCGCATTTCCCAGATGGAGCTTACAAGCGGTAGACTGAGCAGGCGTTTGGGCTTGCAATTCCCGGCTTTTTCTGTCGACGGACCCGTAGATCAAGGAGCACCCGCTGGGTGAAGCAGGCATGGACGCCTTGCGGGTGGGCTGCGATCGCACGGTCAAGCTCGAGGTCCACGGGGCGACGGTCAGCTCCGATGCCGGTCTGCTCCCCTATCGCGACCTCGACGATGCGGTGCAGCTGACCGAATCGGCCGCGGCCGAGCTGCTCGACTTCCGCACCGGCCGCAACGTC
>JAJDDL010000014.1 GCA_029260335.1 Phycisphaerales bacterium
AAGTTCGGCAAGTACACCGTGCCCGATTTCATTGGCGATCGGTACGATTCTCAGGCGGCCCGGGTGGTCGCGGTCGTCTGTGCGATCTTTGTGAGTTTCACATACGTCTCAGGCCAGATGCGCGGTGTTGGCGTCGTCTTCAGCCGCTTTCTCGAGATCGACGTCACCCTCGGCGTCATCATCGGAACGGGAATCGTCTTCGTGTACGCCGTGCTCGGCGGCATGAAGGGAATCACTTACACACAAGTCGCCCAATACTGCGTGCTCATCTTCGCGTTCATGGTTCCGGCGATCTTCATTTCGATCATGCTCACATCCAACCCGGTGCCCCAACTCGGGATCGCCCGTGAGTTGAGCGGCTCGGTCGGCGATCGGATCGCCCAGGGCGAATCGGTTTACCTGCTCGACAAGCTCGATGGCCTCCATGAGGAACTGGGCTTCGCGCCCTACACCCAGACGCCACAGGGATGGATCAGCCGCACCGGAGCCAAGGGCTATCTGGATGTCCTGATGATCACCCTGGCGCTCATGGTCGGGACCGCAGGGCTGCCCCACGTGATCATCCGCTTCTACACCGTGCCCAAGGTACGCGATGCGCGACTGAGCGCTTTTTGGGCGCTGCTCTTTATCGCGATCCTGTACACGGCTGCGCCCGCGGTCGGAGCGTTCGCGCGGACAAACCTCATCGATACCGTCCGCGATGCCTGGTACAACGCCGATGATGCACCCGAGGGTGAAAAAGCGATCCCCGAGTGGTTCAAGAACTGGGAGACGACCGACCTCATCGCCTGGGTCGACAAGAACGCCGATGGGCGGATCCAATACACGGGCGATGGCAAGCCGTTTGATGGCAAGCCAGCATTTATCACCGGAACCGAGGAAGAGGCGCGCGGTCGATGGGGCGAGCGTTTGGTTTCCAACCCTCTCGGAGAGGGGACCAACGAGCTCTATGTCGATCGCGACATCATGGTGCTGGCCAACCCAGAGATCGCACGCTTGCCCAACTGGGTGATCGGTCTTGTGGCCGCAGGCGGGCTTGCGGCTGCGCTCTCGACCGCCGCGGGGCTCTTGCTTGTCATCTCGACCGCTATATCCCACGATCTTCGCAAACGCGTGCTCACGCCCAACATGACCGAGAAGCAAGAGCTCTGGACCGCCCGCATCGCAGCCGCGGTGGGCGTGGTTTGTGCGGCACTCTTGGGTATCTACCCGCCGGGCTTCGTCGCCCAGGTGGTCGCCCTCGCGTTCGGGCTCGCCGCATCGAGCTTCTTCCCGGTCATCTTGCTCGGCATCTTCTGGAAACGCATGAACAAGCACGGCGCCATCGCGGGCATGGTCGGCGGCATCGGCTTCTCCGCCGCGTACATCATCTACTTTAAGTTTGGCGGCGGCACCCGTGATGAGTGGTTCCTGGGCATCAGCCCCGAGGGCATCGGCTCGATCGGCATGCTCATCAACTTCGCCCTGGCGATAGGTATCAGCCTAAAGACCCCCCCACCGCCGAAGCACATCCAGGAGCTGGTCGAGGACATCCGCGTGCCCAAGGGCGCAGGCGAGGCCCATGAGATTGAGATCCCGCCCGCGGGGTAGCACGTGCGTTGTGTTTCCGGCCGCCCGGCTCGGAAGCCGCCGCGAATGGGTGCTTTTCCGGACAACCTGAAATCGAACTTAAAAACATGGGGTATCCCAAGGCCACATATCTGCTTTGCAACGCCGCGCTTTGGCGGTAGGCTGATTGGGAGGCGTGCGATGTGAACGCCCGGAGTGCGAACGCCGCTCCCAAGTGTGAGCGGCGTGAGAGCCAGAGGAAAAAGGGGATACTCATGGATAAGTTGAACGCTCGTGTTTCGGTGCGCCTTGCTTCACTCACCGCCTTGGCGATGGCAGCCGCCACCGCTCAAGCCGATCTGACAGGCGACGAGGTGACCGGCGAGATCGTCGGTGGACCCGGCGCATTCGTCGTCGTCCCTCCGGTGGCGATCGTCGGAGCGGGCGATGAGTTCAACGTCGAGTTCGTCGGGACGCCGAGCCACGCGATCGACATCGGAGCAAACTCGATGTCCGTGCGATCGATCTTCGGCAGCCGAATCTCGACCGGTGCCGGCGAGGTGCTCGTGCTGAGCGACCTGGACTGGGTCGGGGTCGACGGCCGGATCATCGGCATCGAGAACTTCCAGACCAACGAGGAATACACGATCAACGACGTGACCTTCACCGATCACGAGGTTCGCTTCAACATGGCCCCCAATATCTGGGAGGTCGACGGCTTCGTGAGCTGGGATCTGATCGTGGAGCACGATGACGCCTGCCCGGCCGACCTCGATGGCGACGGCGACGCGGACGCCGACGACTTCTTCGCCTATCTCGATCTGTTCGCCAACGGCGACGACGCGGCGGACCTCGATGACGATGGCGATATCGACGCCGACGACTTCTTCGCCTACCTGGACCTGTTCGTGCTGGGCTGCTGAGCAACGCAAGCGAACAGAGTGCACCAAGTGATCACGAGGGCCAGTCGCCATGCGACTGGCCCTTTCTTCACTCTCGACGGGCATTGGTCGCTTTGGTTATGATCGGCCCTGCCCGCCCGCGCCAGATCAACTCTCAAAGGGAAGACCGACATGGCCGTTCGTTCAATGAGCACCTCTCGTATCGCCCGGACGCGCAACTCGAGAGGTTGGAGACCGCTTCTCGCCGCCGCAGCCATGCTCTGTGGCATCACCGCCTGCCAGTCAACCCCCGCAACCGACGAGCCGGCCAACGACGGCTGGATCACCCTCTTCAACGGCAAGGACCTGAGCGGCTGGACTCCCAAGTTCTCAGGCGAAGAACTCGGCGTCAACTACAAGAACACCTTCCAGGCCCGCGATGGTGCCCTGATTGTCTCATATAACGAGTATGACTCCTTCGACAGCAAGTTCGGCCATCTCTTCTATGAGCAAGAGTTCTCCAGCTACGACCTCGAACTCGAATACCGCTTCGTGGGCGAGCAAGTCCCCGGCGGCCCCGGCTGGGCATTCCGCAACAACGGCGTCATGGTCCACGGCCAACCCGCCGAGTCCATGCGCATCGACCAGGACTTCCCGGTCTCCATCGAAGTCCAGATGCTCGGTGCACCAGAAGCAAGCGAGGGCACCCGCACAACGGGCAATCTCTGCACGCCGGGGACAAACGTCGTTTACAACGGCGAACTCGACCTCCGGCACTGCATCAACTCTGACTCGGAGACCTTCCGCGGCGATCAGTGGATCAAGATGCGAATCGAAGTCAGAGGCGGCAAGAGTGTTCGCCATTTCATCAATGGCCAAGAAGTCATGCACTACACGCAGCCGCAACTCGACGACCGCGATGCCGACGCGAAGCTCATGATCGACGATCGACACGGAAGCAAGATCCTTACCGGCGGCACGATCTCGCTGCAAGCCGAGAGCCACGGCACCGAGTTTCGAAACCTCCGTGTGCGCAAGATTCCCTGAGGCCACCGCACCCTTCGTCGTTTAGCTATCGTCTCGAAGGTCCATCCGCCTTTGCACTTGCGCGGCGTGCAGATCGGCGGGCACGAGTTCCTCGGGCCGGATCGCTTCTAGCCACCTGCCATCGGATTCGACCTGCGATTCGGCAGCCGTGCGAACCCCAACGAGATTCATCGAGTCCGGCCCGAAGTTCGCAAATGGCCAGGCAAGATCGCGATCCGCCCGAATACACCAGAACGTGCCGCGAGCACCGCAATGCTTGCCGAGCGACGCACCGCCGCCACAGCGCCAGATCTCGGCGCCGCGGCCAACATCGATGTTGCAGAACAGGTTCTCGTGGTTGGCCTTCTTGTGATGATCGAGCGAGAGATTGACGCCGCGCCCGTTCTTGACCACATTGCCCGCGTGCGCACGGCTGAGCGTGAAATCATGGATGAGGTGCGTACGAAAATCAAAGTTCTGCACAAGACAGTCATTGCCCATGGTCACTCCGTGGTGGCCGGTCGTCCCCCGATGCTCGCGGCGGACCGAATCGATGACCAGCCCGTCCATCGTGCAAAACATCCCCGAGAGGTAGACACCGCTATCGCAGTTGGTGATGCGCACGTTCCGCACCCAGCAGTCCGCCGCTCCGTTGATCGCGATCGCGTTCGCGCCACGCTCGGTGAAGTGCCCCTTGTACGGCAGATCGGGAAACTCAAACCCTAAATGCTCGATGCCCACTTCCGAGACAGTCGGTTCGAATCGTCTCACCCGCGGCTGCCACGTGGCGCGGATATCCCAGCGCAATGGCCGTTCAAGCGTTACGCTCGTGCCCTCGATCGACTCGATACGGCTCACCATCCGCACGACCGTGGGCGACGTGATCTTGCGCGTGTCCCCAGGATCGCCCGAGTACAGGTGATCCAGCAGAGACCGGCTCTCATCATCTCGAACCTCGATCGTGACGCGCTGGCCGGGCGTGAGTTGTGAAGTATCGGCGACGACGATCGTGCGATCGCCGCGAACCGACTCGGATTCGATCGACGTGATCGACGCCATCTGATACCCGCCCCGAACCCAGATGAACCCTCCCGACCAGGAGTAGTTCGAGGTCGGCTGCCCGCCGGTCGTAGCGCCCATGTTCGGCCGCACGTCCTCCAGAGCTTTCGGAAATGTGAGGACCGACTTCTCCGGCCCCTCCCCCCGAAGGACGACGTTCGGCTTCTCGATCCACAGAATGTCTGAGACGATGTAACGACCGGCCGGCACAAGGATGGCCCCGCTGTCAGTCTGTGCGATGGCCAGCTTGAACGCGTCGGTGTCGTCAAGCCCATCATCGCCGATAGCCCCGAAGTCACGGACGTTTGCGGTAGCGTCCACCTCTGGCATAGGGTGTTCGCCAAAGTGGTACCCGGCAAACGAGAAGTCCGGCAGGCGGCTCTGGGCAGACCAAAGCTCCCCGCTCTCGCCCCAGAGCATGGAATGCGATTGGGCATCCGAGTGGGTGGTAGTCGCGATCAGAGCGATCAACGCCAAACAACTATGCGAGTTTGCCATGGCAAATCGTAGAGCCACGATGGCGGGCTCTGTGCGCACAACAAAAACCCCCAGAGTCAAGAGACCCTGAGGCTGTTAAGTAGAGCGGTCGCAACCCTCTTCAGGACAGTGTTTCGGGATGCAAACAGCGAGACGAGTCGGCTCACGATGCCGGGAGGTTCAGAGACGCGGGGTTAAGAGCCCGGCGATCCGACGCGTGCAGCGATACTGACTTCCAGGCGCCACCTCTCGCGCGGCCTGGAAACGCATGGTGTGGAGTTCGTCGTCATACCACCGCGATGCTAAGTTGTCGCCACTCGACCGTCGGGATAGTCTCTACAGTACGAACTGACAGGGTGCCG
>JAJDDL010000131.1 GCA_029260335.1 Phycisphaerales bacterium
GTGGATGCGGATGGGCGGCGCAGACAAGTTCAACCTCGACCTGGTCGAGCAGCTGACTAATCGCGGCTGGGAGGTCACGATCGCATCGACCCTTCCGGGTTGCGATACCTGGCTGCCCGAGTTCGCCCGGTTCACGCCCGACATCTTCCCGCTCCCGTCGTTCTGCCATCCGGCGGACTATCCGCTCATGTTGCGTTACCTGATCGAATCGCGCAACGCCGACGTGGTCATGGTGACCAACTCCGATGCGGGCTACCAGTTCTTGCCTTACCTCCGCTCGGTGTGCCCCGAGCCCGCCTACGTCGACTACAACCACATGGAAGAGATCTACTGGCGCGAGGGCGGACACCCGCGCACCGGCGCCGCCATGAGTAGCCAACTCGACCTGTGCATCACCGCATCCGAGCACGTGCGTGAGTGGATGATCGAACGCGGTGCAGCACCCGATCGCGTCGAGGTTGCGACGATCAACGTCGAACCGAATACCTGGAAGCCCGATCCGGCAACCCGCGCAAGCGTCCGTGAACGCCTCGAGATCGACCCCGATGTGCCGGTCATTCTGTACGCCGGACGAATCTGCGATCAGAAACAACCCGACGTGTTCGCGCTGTCCATGCAAGAACTCGCGACTCGGGCTGCGTTCGCCGGCCGCGAGTTTGTGTGCCTCGTCGCAGGCGATGGCGACCTGCGCCCGGAGCTGGAAGCGGATCTCACGAAGTACGATCTTCGCAAGCACGTGCGGATGCTGGGCGAACTCACAAGCGAAGACATGGTCGAGCTCATGGCCGCGAGCGATATCTTCTTCCTGCCCTCACGCTGGGAAGGGATCGCGCTGGTGTTCTATGAGGCCATGGCCTCGGGCGTCGTCGTCGTCGGTGCCGATGTCGGCGGCCAAAAAGAGTTGGTCACGCCCGAGTGCGGCGTGCTGCTTCCCAAGGCCGAGCTCGGCCTCGAACAAGAGCAAGAACCCGGCCCCTATGCCGAGGCCCTGCTCGAGCTGATCTGCGATCGCGACAAACGCGAGGCCATGGCCAACGCGGCCCGCCGGCGCATCTCCGAGGGGTTCACGATCGAGCAGATGGGCGATCGGATGATCGAGGTGCTCGAACGAGCGATCAAACTGCACTCGAGCGAGCCGCGGGCCGAACTCCCCGCGACCTACGCCATGGAGTCTGCCCTCCGCGCCATCGATCTGCTCCGCATGAACGCCCACAGCGATCGGCTTTGGACCGAACTCGGCCGACTCCGCGAGCAATCCAAACGCCCGGCCAACAAGGGTGCCGCTCAACGCCAACCGCGCGAGAGCCAGGCCCGCCGGACCAGGATCAAGGCCCGCCAGGACCGCAGGCGTGCGGCACGCCGACGACGCGAAACGCGCGCCCGCCGAGAACTCCGGGCGATCAGCCAATCCCGCTCGTGGAAGATGGTCTCCAGGCTCAAACGCAACCCGGCCTATTCGCTCTTCGCGAGGCTCCGCTATGGCGCCGACTGGCGCGAGCAACTCGAAGCCGGTCCACCTAGCGAACGGCTCGAACGAATCCTTACAAGCCGAGGCTATCGATTCATGCGCACGCTCGGCCGACTCCGCCCGGCAAAGAGAGTCCCGCGCGAGCAAGCGAGCCTGCAAGAGCTCAAGCCCATCACCCAGGCCCAGACCAAGCCCAAGCTTGCGGTTCACCGCAATGGCACGCTCAACGGCCACGCGACCCATGCGAGCGAACGCAACGGACACGTGCCGCACACCAATGGCACAACCAACGGGCACGCAAGCATCGCTACTCCGGATCGCGTGCAGCCTGCCGAGCCCGCTCAGCCTGAGAAAGCATGAGCCGAAGCGAGACGTCCGGCCTCTCGGCGAGCCCCGGATGCTTCGCGATCACGTACGCGTGCAACGCGCCGTGATGAGGCTTGCCCGCCGATTGCATGAGCGAGCCCGGACTCTGGCGATACCGAATGAGAAACTCGGGGATGATCTCCCCCTCATACCCACGCTCACAAAGCGTACAGAACAGGTCCCAATCCTCATACGCCGGGATCGCCTCGTCGTAACCGCCAACTTCCAGCAGCGCCTCGCGCCGCAGGAACGCCCCGGTCCCCGCCGAGGCAACATTCATGACCCACAAGATATCGCGGTCCAATCCGAGCGGGATCCACCCCCCAGTCGGCTTCTGCGGGTTATCCACGAAGTCCGCAATCAGAGGCGACACATACGACGACCCAGGATTGCGCTGCAATGCCTCCAAACACCGCGCCACAAGCTTCGGCTCGGCGATGTCGTCGGCATCGAGCATGAGCACGAACTCGCCCCGGGCCTCTTCGATCGCTCGATTGCGCGCAGCCGACACGCCCTCGTGACCCATCCGCACTACCCGCGCATGTCCGGCACGCTCCACTCGATCGAGCGCCTTGAGGCTTTGTTCATCATCAGACCCATCATCGACAACGATGATCTCGGTCTTCGCGTGGGTCTGCGCACGAGCGCTGGCGATGGATTCTTCCAAAAACGCCCCGGCGTTATAGTGCGGCATGAGAATCGAAACCAGCGCCGAACTCGGCTCCGGTTGACTCGCCTCGCGGCCCACGACCGACCCCTGCACATCCATCCACGTCTTCGCCGCTCGCGTCGGATCTAGAAACTCGCCAACTCGCGCCTGCGCACCGTCGCCCACGCGGGCACGCAAGCCCGCATCTGTCAACGCGTTCCGCAGAGCCCGCTTCAGGTCACCGACGTCGCTGCTCTGAAAAAGCACGCCCGAGACGCCATCCTCGATCAACTCAGGCGTGCCCCCCACATCGCTCGCGACAACACACCGGCCCATCGCCATCGCCTCTGCGATCGCATACGACTGGTTTTCATAGCGTGAGGGCACCACAACGACCGACGCCGTGCCCAGCACATCCAACAACGCGTCGCGTGATACCGGCGGCTCAAACACGATGCGCTTGCGCCATCGACGATCGACCGATTGCCGAAGCGTCCGGCGCATCGAGACTCCCGAGGGCGAGTTCTTCGTGTCCCGCCCGATCAGGCGCAACTGAAAGTCCAAGCCCTCCTCGAACAACTCCTGCGCCGCCTCAATCAGCAGATCCGGCCCCTTGAGCCACTCCAACCGCCCGCTGAATAGCACCGTGAGCCCCGAAGAGGCCACGCTCGGCTTCCTAGCCGCGCCAGCAGTCTGCATCGGATTCGCAAAGACCGGCGCGACACCCAACACATCGCCCAGCCGCGGCCATTGCGTCCCGATCGCGCGCAACACCCCCGCGCTCGGCGCGGTGATCCTGTCCGCCTCGCCCAGACAGAACCGCTCCATGTGCTCGACGATGACATCGCTCCGATTGAGCGACGCGTTCCCCTGGAACTGCTTGCACACCGCGATCGGCGTGTGACAACGAATCGCCAGAACCGTGTCGTCGAAGCAACCCATCGCCCGGCGCGCCCGCATCGAGAAGTACGCCTCACCGCCAAAGTCTGGAAACTCGCTCACCTCGAACCGCTCACGCGCGTGCCGCGGCTCCAACGCCTCGTACACACCCATGCTGTGCCGCAACGCCCGGCAGTTATACGCGGGGTACGCCGCCGTCCCTTTCTTGAGATGCACGGTGTGGAGTTTGACCCCGCGCAGCGCACTCTCGCCCACAGAATCAAGCCCAGGCCTCGGGAACGTGAGCACGTGCACTTCCGCGCCCACATCACGCAAAGCCCTGGCCATCTCGAACGCATACGTCCCCGCTCCTCCGGGGATAAGCGGCGCAAGCTCAGAACTCACAAGACAGACACGCACAGCACAGAGTAGGTCCCAAACGTCCCTATCGCACCGGTCCGAGAACAACCTCAGAAACCACTGTTCTCCGCACCGAAAACCCCTCGCTACGCGCTCCTCAAGCCTGCTTCGATCGCCCCTTTCTCCATTCGGGCGCTATTCATCCCCCTCCTTGCCCGCCGCTCGACGGCTCGGTCATCGCGTCCTCTCGGCAAGCCCCCCCAACGACGACCATGCCAAGCCAAATCCCGGACCTGACCCCCCCGGGCCCCCGCCCGCGCAGCGGCCCCGGCCCGGCACACGCAAGCCCGCAGACGCCCTCGGAGTCGACGCCGACACCACCGGCTATCTCGACCAGCACATCGATACCGGCGACCGCTGGGTCCTCAACTTCGGCCCCCAGCACCCCGCCACGCACACCACCCTCCGGCTCGTCCTCGAGCTCGACGGCGAACGCATCGCTAGGTGCACGCCGCACATCGGCTACCTCCATTCCGGCTTCGAAAAACTCGGCGAGGCTCTCGACTACAACCAGTACGTCACCATCTGCAGCCGGATGAACTACCTGAGCCCCGTCTCCAACGACATCGCCTGGCACGGCGCCGTCGAGACGCTCTTTGGCATCGACATCACCCCCAGGTGCAAGGTCCTCCGCACCATCATGGCCGAGATCGGTCGTATCCAGGACCACCTGCTCAATATCGGCGCCGCAGCGCTCGACCTCGGAGCATTCACAGGCTTCCTCTACGGCTTCAACCCACGCGAAAAGATCTACGACCTGTGCGACTACATCTCAGGCCAACGCTTCCACCCCGACTGGACCCGCGTCGGCGGGCTCATGAAAGACCTCCCCGACGAAGAGGTCTTCAAGCGCATGGTCAAGGATTTCATTCGCAACGACCTCCCCGGCGCAATTAAAGACATCGAGAAACTCCTCGAGCGCAATCGCATCTTCATGGACCGCACCCAAGGCATCGGCGCGATGACCAAGGAACAGGCGATCGCGTGGAGTGTCTCGGGCCCGCTCGCACGCTCGGCTGGCGTCCGCCGTGATGTACGCAAGGACCAGCCCTACCTGTGCTACAAGGACAACTGGGATGGCCAGGGCGCCGAAGCCGTGCAGTTCAAGGTCCCGATTGCCCACGAGGGCGACGTCTACGCCCGCTTCCTCGTGCGCATCGAAGAGGTCAAGCAATCGGTCGCGATCATCGAACAGCTCATCGACAAGATCCCCGGCGGCTCGGTCGACGTCTTCGCAGACAGCAAGGTCACCAAGCCCCGCAAGGAAGACGTCTACGGCTCCATCGAAGGCCTCATCCAACACTTCGAAATCATCATGAGTAACCGCGGCTGGCAACCCCCCACC
>JAJDDL010000132.1 GCA_029260335.1 Phycisphaerales bacterium
ACTGGTGGACATGCCACCAGTGGCACCGCTGGACATGCTGACAGTGCCAACTGCCGCACGCCCGTGCCACCGATACCATTGCCCATGACCGAGCTGCGAGACCTGATTGCAAATGAACTACCCGAACTCATCGAGCTTCGCCACGATCTGCATCGCCATCCCGAGCTGGGATACGCCGAGCATCGCACGAACGAGGTTATCCAGCGCGAACTAAGCGCCTCCGGCATCGACATCAAACCCGGCATGGCCCGGGGCACAGGCGTGCTCGGGCATTTAGGCTCCAAAGGCAGCTCGCCTGAATCGACCAACCAACGTGCGATCGCGCTGCGCGCAGATATCGACGCCTTGCCCATCTTGGAACGCACGGGTAAGCCCTACGCCTCCACCACTGAGGGCGTGATGCACGCGTGCGGACACGATGGGCACACGACCATCCTGCTCGGTGCCGCGCGGGTCCTGAGCAAGCTCAAGGCCCGAGCCAACCCGGTCACGTTCATCTTCCAACCAGCAGAAGAAGGCGGCGCGGGCGGCGAGGCCATGTGCGACGATGGCGCATTGCTCGGCGATGGCGGCGGCGGGCTCGGTACGCCTGTGGGCAAAATCTTCGGCTTGCACGGCTGGCCCTCGATGACCTTCGGACACATCGGCACGCGCCCAGGACCTTTGCTCGCTTCCACCGACGACTTCGTCGTGACGATCCACGGCACCGAGGGCCACGCCGCGTTCCCCCACTTGTGCGAGGATCCGATCCTGGCCTCGGGCCACGTGCTGACCGCGATCCAGTCGATCGCGTCGCGCAACGCCTCACCAACCGAAGCAGTTGTGTGCACCGTGGGCGCGATCCAGGGCGGGAGCGCCAACAACGTGATCCCCGCGTCGGTGCGGATGGAGGGCACGATCCGGACGCTCAGTGACGAGACCCGCTCACAAGCCAAGGAACGCTTCTTTGAGCTTGTCGAGCGCACGAGCGAGGCCCATGGTTGCCGTGCGGAGATTGATTGGCACGAGGGATACCCGGTGACGCGAAACGATCCGGCGCTGTGCGAGCACGTGCTCGCCGTGGCGCGCAATGCGATCGGGGGCGGGCGGGTAGAACTCGTGCCCGACGCGGTCATGGGGGGCGAGGACTTCTCGTACTACGGCTTGCACGTCCCGGCGTGCTTCTATCTGCTGGGGCTCAAGGCCGAGGGTGCCGGGGAGGTGCCCCAACTGCACCAGGCGACGTTTGATTTCAACGACGACGCGATCGCGTTGGGTATCGAGATGATGTGCAGGCTTGCGCTAAGCGAGGATTCGCAATAGAGGTTGGGCCATGGCCGAGCAAAGAGAGATGGTCGAGGCGTTGCATCCGCAGGGCAAGAGCCCCACGCGCGTAAACAAGGCCGACTACGACGCGTATCGCAAGGCGCTCTTGCGGGTGATCCCGCGCAAGAAAGACGGCGTGCGATTCATGCACCTGGCAGAACTCGTGGAAGAGGTTCTGCCCGACGACGTGCTCGCGCGGAGCAAGCCCCTGTGGTGGGTCACGACGGTCAAGCTTGATCTGGAGGCTCGGGGCCTGATTGAGCGCGTGCCGGGCGTCTCGCCGCAACACGTGCGTAGGGCCTGATCCCGATCATCCGCCTCTTGCGCCCTTAGCATCTGGCCATGGACGACCCCGATGGGCCCATCCTGGACGCCGACGGCTTTCTGCCCGCCGACACGCCCCCGGCGTGGGGCACCGAGTCGAGCGCAGAACGCCTGAGCAGGCTGCTCCGTAAAAGCCGCGATCTGCCCGATGCGCCCGGCGTGTACCTGATGAAAGACGCCAAAGGGGTCGTGCTCTACGTCGGCAAGGCGAGCAAGCTGCCCGATCGGGTCTCGAGCTACTTCGTGCCCAGTGCCGACTTGGGCCCGGGCAAGCAGCCCATGCTCGAGGTCCTGCACGACTTTGACATCCTGCTCTGTGAGACCGAGTGGGAGGCGCTGCTCGCGGAGAATCGGTTAATCAAAGACGTCAAGCCGCGGTTCAATGTGCGGCTGATGGATGACAAGACATTTCCGTATCTGGTCGTGACGCGCGACGAGGACTTCCCGCGTGTGTTTGTGACGCGCAACCTCTCGGACCCGGCCCACGCCAAGGCTCGCGTGTTTGGACCATTCGTGAACGCGGGGGCGCTGCGCGAAGCCGTGAGCGTCGCCCAGCGCGTGTTCAAGTTCCGCACGTGCAAGCTCGACATCGTCGAGGGTGATCCGAAGAACAAGCACTTCCGACCGTGTCTGCTCTACGCGATCGGCCAATGCACCGCGCCGTGTGCCGACCGGATCACCAAAGCAGCCTATGGCGAGGACACCGAGCACTTCGTGCGATTCCTGGGCTCCAAGCGTTCAAGCCTGCTCAGAGAAATGCGCCAGGAAATGGAATCGCTTGCGCGCGATCGACACTACGAGCGAGCCGCGGCGACCCGCGACCAGATCACCGCGATCGAAAAACTCGACGAGCGGGCTCACAAACGCGACGGCTGGCAGCCGGAGACCGAGATCGGCCACATCGACCCGACGAAATCACTCAAGAGCCTGGCTCGCACGCTTGAGTTGGACGATCCGCCACAGTGCATCGAAGGGTTCGATATCGCGCATCTCATGGGCG
>JAJDDL010000133.1 GCA_029260335.1 Phycisphaerales bacterium
CCGTTGGGACTGATCCTGGGCGTCGCGGCTTGCACCCGCGCGTCGAGGTAGCCATGGTTCTGGTAAAACGTGATCAGTGTGTTGGCGTCCACGATGAGCAACTCGTCGTCGAGCCGACCCTTGCGCAGCAAACCCACGGTCTCGGTCTGGATCTCACTCTTGAGCCTTGCGGCGGCGAACGATTGGGTCTCCACAAACTCAAAGCGGATGTCGGAGATCGTCACCCGCGAGCCTTCGACGATCTTGAAGTAGACGTTTCCGTTTTCCAGCAACTCGGCTTCATCCCACGTCACGGTGGTGTTGGGGTAGCCGCGATCGCGATAGAGCTCCTCGATGGCGCGCGCGGCCCGGTCCAACTCCAGCCGATTGGCCGGGTCTCCCTTGCGAAGCGTCACGACCTGGGAGATGTCAAAATCGCTGAGCGACGTGTTCGGCGGGATCTGGACATCGTTGATGATCGGCGCGGGGATCAGGGTGTAGATGAGCAGCAAGCCGCCATCAGACAGGATCTCGCCGTTGGCAACGATTTCTCCAAACTCGCCCAGTCGGTTCAGCCGCCGAATGTCGGCTTGGACGCTCTGCTCGTTGTAGATCTGGCCGACTTTGGTCTCGACAAAGTTGTCTGTCAAGCCCTTGGCCCGGGCCGAGAGTGGCTCATAGCGAATCGGGTCGGAGTCCGGAACACGCTGGCGGAAGATGATCTGGCGGATCGGGCGGTCGACGAGCTGCTCTTTGGGGATCGGCGGCGCGTCTTGGGCCAGGCCCACAGGCGTGCCAGCCAACACGGCCATCGCCATCAGCGGGGCTCGCAGGCTCATTCGGCGTCGAAGTTGGGTAGTGGGGCTGCTCACAAGTCGCGGACGATATCGCACCAAGTCAGTAATCACAAACTTGGGGGGCAAAGACTCTTCTCAGGTGATAGTCATGCAACGGTCTGGGGAGCCCTTGTGGGCAGCCTGTGGGCTATTGGAGGTTGACCGGCATGACCACGTACACGAATCCGTCGTCATCCTTGAAGAGCCCCGGCATGTTTGGCCCCTTGAGCTCGAGCGACACCCGGGTCTGATCCAGGATCTTCAGGGCGTCGAGGATGAACGTGGGATTGAAACCGATCTCAATTGCCTCGCCCTTGTACTCGGCGACGTCGATCGTGATCTTGGCCTCGCCCATTTCCGGGGCCCGGCTCTCGATGGTCAGTTGCTTCTCGCCTGGGTTGAAGCTCAGCTTCACGCCGCGGGTCTCTTCGCTCGTGAGCAGGGCGGCTCGGCGGACGGCGCTGGCCAGCACATCCCGATCGAGCACGACGGTCTTGTCCTGGTCCTTGGGAATCACGTCCTCGTACGGCGGGAACGTGCCCTCCACGAGATTGCTCGCAAGGACTGCACGAGGCGAGTCGCCACCCAGAATGAAGACGATCTGATTGTCCGTGATCGCGATCCGGACCAGTTCCTCTGGATCGGACGCGAGCTTCAAGAGCGTCGAGAGCGCCTTGGGCGGGACGATGCACGCGGTGGTGGGGTCGTCCTTGTCGGCCTTGGCGAGGTTCACCTTGGCAACCGCGAGCCGTCGACCGTCGGTCGCAACGAACTCGAGCTTCTTGCCCTGGCGACGCAAGAGCACGCCATTGATCGCGTAGCGGGAGTTGTCGCGAGCCTTGGCGAAGATCGTGCGGGTAATCAGGTGCTCAAGCGAGGCGACGGGCAGCTCGAACGAGTCCTTGGCGCCGTTGGCGGCGGATTCATCCGGGATCGTGGGGTAATCGCCTGAAGGCGGGCCCATGACCTTAAACTGGGCGTCGGCACCCTTGATGAGCAGCATGTCCGAGTCGCTCTCGAGGGTGAGGGTGGCGTCACCATCCTCTGCTGAGACGATCTGGCGGAGTTTGTCGGCGGGGATCAGTGCCTCGCCGGGTTCCTGGACCTCGATGCGGTCCAATCGGAGGCGCAGCGAGATCTCTGCGTCGGTGCCCGAGAGCACTAAGCCCGGCTGGGCGTCGCCCTGGGCCTGCAGATGAACGCAGGTGAGCTGCTGTTTGGGAGTCCTCTGGGCGACGACACCGGAAACGGTGTTGATCGCGTCGAGGAGGGCTGTTCGGTCACAAAGGAGCTTCATGTTTCTCTTCCGGTGATGCGGAGGGTTGCTAGGTCGCTCAGAGTGTATCGGGGTTGGACGAGCCGGTCGGGGTGTCGGGCCTAGAAGGTGTTCCGGAGGTCGGTCGAGAGCCCATCGGGGTAATTGACAGCAAATAGCGTTCCAATTGAAATCAGGGGCCTCAGTATCCTTGTCTCCGGAGAGCGCGGGGCGAATACTCACCCTCTCCGCGTCGGCAATGGCCGGCGTTGTCGCGTGTCTCCGGCTTGGTCGGTCGGTATCGAAAGGAAGTTGCCCATGTCATTCGAAGCCGCGGTTCATGCTCAGGCGATCGAGTTGGGGCGTCTGTCCTTAGAGATGTGCGCCGAGGCGGGCAGTGGGCATCCGACCAGCGCGATGAGCATCTCGCACATGGTCACGGTCCTGATGTTCCACAACATGCGTTGGAGCCCTGACTATCCGGATTACCCGACGAGCGATCGTCTGGTGCTGAGCGAAGGTCACGCGGTGCCGGCGGTCTACGCCGCCGCAGCGAAACTGGGTGTGATGATCGGGAATGACCCGGAGAACCGCGAGCGACTCTCCGTGGACGCACTCATGACCCTTCGCCAGGGTGACTCGGTGCTCGATGGACATCCGAACCCGCAGGTCGGGTTTCCGTTCTTCGATGCCGCGACCGGTTCATTGGGCCAAGGACTGAGCGTTGCGGCAGGGTTGGGTGAAGCCGCTCGGCTGGATGAGTTCGACAAGCGGATCTTCTGCATCATTGGTGACGGCGAGGCGCGGGAGGGTCAGATCACCGAGGCGACCGATTACCTCATCGATCGCAACCTCACCAATGTGCTCCCGATCTTCAACTGTAATGGGTACGGCCAGGCCGATCGCGTGAGCGAGCAGCAGTCCGCCGAGCGTTTGGCGGCCAAGCTCAAGGCGAGCGGCTTTGACGTGCATGTGATCGATGGGCACGAGCCGGCGCAGATCAAACAAGCATTCGACGCGTTTGCGGATATCTCGGGCGACGAGAAGGCCACGCCCATGGCGGTGGTTGCCAAGACCGTCAAGGGTTGGGGCTCACCCTCGATCCAGGGCGGGGGCTGGCACGGCAAGCCCCCGACTGGCGATGCGCTGCGCAAGGCATCGGAAGAGCTGGACGATCGGCGTGTGGAACTCACCAGTTCGCTCGCGTCGACCGACGCGTTTACGATCCAGCCGCCGATGGATGCTCCGGGCAAGGAGATGAGCTTCGGCGATATCCCCTCGCTCAGCGAGCTCATGCGTCAGTTGGATATGGAAAGCCTGCTCGCAACCGGGCGTCTGGCGACACGCAAGGCCTACGGGCTCGCGTTGCGTGCCCTGGGAGCCGCGAGCGATCGGATCGTCGTGCTCGATGCCGACGTGAGCAACTCGACGTTCGCGGAGACCTTCGCGAAGCAGCCGGGGCTTGGCGATCGATTCTTTGAGTGCAAGATCGGCGAGCAGAACATGATCTCGATGGGCGTGGGCCTGAGCGCCGCCCAGCGGGTGCCGTTCTGCTCGACGTTCGCGAAGTTTGTGACCCGTGCGTACGACCAGATCGAGATGGGCTTGTATTCGGGCGCGAATCTGAAGATCGTGGGCTCGCACGCGGGGTTGAGCCTCGCCGCCGACGGCCCAAGCCAGATGTCGCTTCCCGATGTCAGCTGGTTCCGCTCGTTGAGTTCGGTGAAGGATCATCGCGGCAACCCGGGTTGCTATGTCCTGCAGCCGGCCGACGCGTTCGCGGCGTACGCGTTGACCCAGGTCATGGCCGAGTACGAGGGCATGGTCTACATGCGGACCTTGCGTCCGGAGACCGAGTTTCTCTACACCGAGCATCAGTTGTTCAACCTCGGCGGGTTCGAGGTGCTCAACGAGGGTCGCGACATCGTGCTCTGTGCGGCGGGCTTCCTCGTGCACGAGGCGAACAAGGCGGTCGATCGCTTGGACGAGATGGGCATCAGCGCAACGCTGATTGACCTCTACTCCTTGCCGTTCGATAAGGACAAGCTGATGGATATCGTCGGCGCCAACGGCGGCTACGTCATTAGCATCGAGGACAACTTCGGCGGCGGCATCGGCAGCGCGATCGCCGACGCCCTGGTCGAGTCGGGCGATGGCTTCACGCTTGAGCAGATGCACGTACGTGAGATTCCCAAGAGTGCTCGCACGCCCGAGGAAGTCATCAAGAAGGCTGGGTTGAGTGCCGAGCACATCGTGGCGCGGGTCGCGGCGATGTTGCAGGT
>JAJDDL010000134.1 GCA_029260335.1 Phycisphaerales bacterium
GCAACTTCCTGGGCGGCGTGCAGATGCCATCATTCACGCAAAAGGCTCAGTAGGCTGGGTCAGAGGATTGGTGGAACGGGCGTCTTGCCCGTTCGAATGGCCGGCCTCTGCGCATGGGCGGGACGCCCGTGCCACCACTTACTTGTCATCCGTCAGACTGATCTTGGGCAATGTCGAGTTGTCTGAGTGGCGTTTGCATGGTCGCGTGAGTTTCAATGAAGCGGGCGAAGGCGCGCTTGAGTGAACGCGGTCCTCTGTTGTTGCGCAGCGTGCGTTTAAGGCTTGCACCTCGGCACCGGTGAGAGGAAACACACGTATTGCCGCAGTATTCCCCGGAGGTGCTTTGTTCAAGATAAGCACATGGCGATAGGTGGCCTTCGCGCAGGTGAGGTCACGTTCTCATCAATCCGATTCGCGCAAGGTCCGATCATCTGGGCGGTCTTCTCGGGCGAAGGGGGTTCGCTGATCGCGCAAGGCCAAACACCCGGTGTTTTGGCGAAACTCGGCAGAGTTGTCGCAAAGTCCCGAACCGCGCCAGCCGACGAATGTTGGCAGAAAAGTCGTGGTCTTCGGGCGTGAGAAAAGTGCGCAGCGTCCGGGGCAACGGAAATCGGAACGGTTCGCGCACAGAGCGAGACTTCGAAATGCCCATGCGAGATATGAACAGGACCGTGCCGACGCTGCGTCTGACCGCCGCCTTGAGCTTGCTCGCGGGAACTCCCGTTGCGCTGGCACAGAATGTCCCCGGCCTCGGTGACAACCCCGCCAATCAGACCGGTCAGAACAATGGGTTCACCGGCGGCTTCGGCAACCAGGATTCGTTCGACGCTTCTGGCGATCCGAACTCCGATGTCAACGTAGGCGAGTACGAGCAGATCGAACTGCACTTCCGCGACGAGGACATTTCCACGGCGTTGCAGCTGCTGGCGATGCAGGCCGAGCGGAGCATCGTGACCACCAACAATGTCTCGGGCACCGTCACCGCCAATCTCTACGGCGTGAGCTTCCTGGACGCGTTGGATTCGATCCTGCTTTACAACGGCTTCGGCTACATCGAGCAGGGCGGGACGATCTTCGTCATGCCCCGCGAAGACATTCTCGCCTGGGAGCAGTCCCAGCGGGTCGCCGAGAGTGCCGTCATCCGGCTGAGCTATCTCAACGCGGTTGACGCCGCGCAGTTCGCCCAGGGCGCGCTGAGTGCCGACGGCACGATCACGACCAATGGCGTGACCGGCGAGTTCAGCCTGAGCGACACGACCCCGTCCGGTGGCGATTCGTACCACCTGGGCGCGGTCATGGTGGTGCACGACTATCCCGAGAACATCGAAGAGGTTCGGGCGATCGTTTCCGAGCTTGATACCCGGCCCGTGAGCGTGCTCGTCGAGGCGACGATCCTGCAGAAGTCGATCAGCGATGCTTACGGCTACGGCGTGGACTTCACCGTCCTTGCGGACTTGGACTTCCTTGAGTTTGTCAATGGCCCGCTCAGCGCGGCACAGACCCTGATCACCGGCGGCAGCGAGAGCACCGTCGGCGGCTCGGTCCCGGCAGATCCTGGCGGGGTCGGCGCGAGCACCATCGTTCCGATGGATGGCGGCGGCACCGCGGTCACGAGTTCGGTCGGTAACACGGCCGGACGCGGCGGGTTCAAGGTCGGTGTTGTCAGCAATGACGTTGCCGTGTTCGTCCGCCTGCTCGATGAGATGGGCGACACGACCATCATCTCCAATCCCAAGCTCCTCACGCTCAACCGCCAGGCGGCAAGCGTGCAGGTCGGTCGTCGCGTCGGCTACCTGAGCACGACCACCACCGACACCTCTACCCAGCAGACCGTCGAGTTTCTGGACACGGGCACCCAGCTCTATGTGCGTCCGTTCGTCGGCCACGAGGGCAACATCCGGATGGAGATCCAGCCGGAAGTCAGCCAGCCGATCATCCGTGAGGTTGGTTCAGACGGCGGCGGCACCGTGACGATCCCCGATGAGGACACCAGCCGCCTCTCGACCAACGTCGAGGTGCAGGACGGCCAGACCGTCGTGCTCGGTGGCTTGTTCACCGAGCGGACGAGCACCGCTCGCCGTCAGATCCCCGTCATCGGCGACATCCCGTTCTTGGGCATGGCGTTCCGCGGCGAGGACAACTCGGTGGATCGCGCGGAGATCATCTTCATGATTACGCCCACCATCGTGGAAGACGAGTCGATGGCAGACGCGGGCATCCGCGCTCTGGAGCAGGTCGACTTCGCGCGGGCCGGTGCTCGTGAGGGGCTGCTGTACTGGAGCCGCGAGCGTCGGGCGAGCCAGTTGCTCGTGGACGCACAGAAGTTTGCCGCCAAGGGTGATACCCGGACGGCATTGGACAAGGTTGGTCGGGCCCTGGCGTTGCAGCCCGGCATGACCGACGCGGTGCTCTTGCGTGAGAGCCTGGTTCTCGAGCCCACCATCTGGCCAAGCCGGAGCGGTCTCGAGGATGTGATCAACTCCGAGACGATGGCCCGCGTCGATATGTTCCGGGATGCGATCCTGGCCAAGACCGAGTCCATCAGCGAGCCGACCAGCTGGACCGAGGACGAAAGCTTCAGCAGCGTCGACGACGACTTCCAGAGCTGGAACGAGCAGTCCTCCAACTCCAACGACGGCGAGTCCTTCGTGAGCGAAACCTGGGACAACGATAACTTCCAGGACCGTGATGGCATGGACTTCCCCGACGATGACTTTGAGTACAACGACTTCCGGAACCAGGACTTTGACAACAACAACTCTGATGGGATGGATTTCCCTGACGACGACTTCGAGTACAACGAGTTCCAGAACGAGAGCTTCGACAACAACCGTTTCGACTCGTCCGACGATGACTCTTTCTGGAATCAGTCGAGCTCGAACAACAGCTTCAACAGCGAGAAGTTCGACAACGACATCGCCAACTCCGGTCGGGGCCAGCTCGATGGCTTCGAGCAGAACGCGATCGACGATTGGGACAAGAACTTCGGCGGTCACGAGGGCTTCGATTCGGGCTTCGACGCTGACGACGAGGACATGACCTTTGGCGGCAACGAGGGCTTCATTTCCAAGATCAATCCCTCGGAGATCAGTAGCGATGTTGATCTCGACGACGCGAGTGGTGCCAGAATGAGCGCCAGCACTGTCGATCAGCAGTTCCAGGTCCGCAGCCAGTTCCTCTCGCTCACCAACAACGAGGTGCAGCGGGCGATCGAGGCGTTCGCGCAGGACTTCTCACGTTTCCCGACCATCGCCGAGATGCAGTCGGCCCCGGTCAGCGGCGAGACGTCGGACTTCGGCATCCTGATCGACGGCGGCTATCTGGCCGAGGCGCCGATCAACCCCTTCTTCGCTCGCAGCATGGCAAGCGACGTTGGCTCGGTCGGGTCCGACAGCGCGTTCGTCTATGACGCGTTCACCGGCACCGCCATGCCCGGCGATCATGACTTCGCGAGTGTCTGGGAGTCTGGCGACGTGGTAGACGTGGATTCCAGCCGCATGGTGAGCATGGTCGAGCGGAACGTCCAGGACGTGATCAAGACCTATCGCCAGCTCACCGGCAGCTACCCCAGCCTTGCCGAACTCCAGACGGCTCCCTGGGATGAGGCCTACGGCCCCTCGTTCGGCGCCTTGATCGATGAGGGCCTGCTCGCCAGCGCACCGGCCAACCCGTTCTTCCGCGGGCACCAGGCGTTCAGCATTGGGGCTCCCGGCTCAGACGCCGCCTGGCACTACAACGAGCGGACCAACGAGGTCACCGCCAATCGCAGCCAGTTCGCGAATGTGGTCGAGAATTCCGGTCAGGACGACTAAACCGGTTGTGACGGACAGTCGATGTCTCCAACGCACTCGTTGCAAAGGAGACAGGTCGTGACCAAGAGCATCATCAAGCACGTTCAGGGCCCCATTGGGGCCCTTTTCCTATCCACGCTCGTTCTGGGCGGTTGCGCCGGGCACGGCAAGCACACCTCTGAGGGGATGTCCGTCGCCGAGCAACGCTCGATCCAGATCAAGAGCAGCACCGAGTGGAACATGGCCCATCAGGCATTCCTCTCGGGCAATCTGAAGAAGGGCCTGCGCAAGGTCGACGAGTCCATCCGGATGAACCCGACCGTTGCCAAGAGCCATGTGCTCCGCGGGCGGATCCTGCTCGAGCAGGGGCAACTGGGCGACGCCGTCGAGAGCTTCGACGTTGCGATCGAGTTCCAGCCCGGGGCTGACGACGCGCACTACTACCGCGGCGTGATCTTCGAGCGGCTCGTTCGTCTCGATGATGCCCTGAGCGCCTACCAGACCGCCGCGAGCATTGATCCCGACAAGGCGCAGTACGCGATCGCGACCGCGGAGGTCTTGATGGATCTGCAGCGCCTTGCTGATGCGACCCAGACTCTTGAGTCGTATTCCTCGACCAACCCCGACAACGCGGCTGTTATCCAGACCATGGGCACGATCGCGATGCTCGAAGAACGCTTCGAAGACGCCGCTTGGCTCTTCAATGAAGCCCGGTTGCTGACTCCAGGCGACGGTGCCGTGCTCGAAGATCTCGCTTCGGCGCAGATGGCTTCGGGTCGGTTCGCCGAGGCAGAGTTCTACCTCATGACCTTGCTCAGCGCGGCCGACAACGCCGAGCGGCGTGATCTGAAGCAGATGCGGGCGCATTGCCTCGTCGAGTTGGATCGCCCGGTCGAGGCGCGAAGCCTGCTCCTGGAGTTGGTGGACGATAGCCAGGGGGCAGCGGACACCGACGCCTGGATCATGCTCGGTCAGATCGCGTGGCGGTTGGACGACCAGCAGACCCTCAAGCGTGCTGCGACCCGTGCGACCCAGCTCGATCCGAACAACGCCGAGT
>JAJDDL010000135.1 GCA_029260335.1 Phycisphaerales bacterium
TGCGAGCGAAGTCTCGCGTCTGGGAGACGATGTCGAGGAGCAGTTGAACTCGATCCGGATCCACGTCGAGCCTTCGCCGCCGGAACTGCTGGCCGTGCTCGATCCCGCTCAGTACGATCCCGAAACGCTCGAGGCTGCCGATCGCTTGAACGAGCAGCTGCTGCTCTCGGCGAACAATCTCGGCGCACGCGTGGGCGAGTTCATGGTCGAGTGGACGTTTGGTCAGACGTATCAGACCGATCCGTTCGATGCGACCGACCCGCTCAACGGCCAGGTGATCTGGTACGGCGGGCACCGGCTGATCGATATCGATGGCGATGAGCTTGCGGACCAAGTGGAGTTCAACGAGTACCTGGGTACGGATCTCAATGGCGACGGCAACTTCCGAGCCGAGGAGAATCCGGTCCTTGCATTCGATCGCCAGACGGGGACGCGGGTGGAGAGGTCCGCCGGCGGGATCCGGATGCACAATGTTGCGGATTTCCTGATCCATGGGCCGCGAGACAACACCGATCAGTTGCGCGACAACCCGCTGTATTCCTACTTCGGTTGGGACGACCCGACCTATCGCCCGAGCGAGGGGCTCGATGAGCCTCAGGTTTCTTCGATGCCCTGGGCGTGGCCCACGATGCTTCGCATAACGGTATCGCTGATCGATGAGACCGATCCGACGATTGAGCAATCCTTCCAGTTCGTGATCGAGCTGGAATCACAGAACTGATTCCCCGCGCTCATGTGCGAGCGCTCCATCCTCCATGGGAGGTTGACACATGCGGTCTGTCCAGAACACGCTTACTACTCTCGCTCGCAAGGCGCCTCGGCGGCTGTCGAAAGGAACTCTCACACGAGTCTTGGCCGGCCGGGCCTTGGGTGCTCGAGCGATTGGTCGTCGCGGCTCGGTGCTGGTGCTTGTCTTGGGCACGCTTGCGCTGATGACGGTGCTAGCGGTTGTGTATGTTGGGATCGGCAAGGGCGATCGCCAGACCGCTCGGGCGATCCGGACGCGCGAAGAGAGTCGGGATGTGCCCAGGCAGGTAGCTGAGTACCTCGCGGGCATTATCGGTGAGGACGCGCTGGCGACTTCGCCGAGCTACGAGGGCGTGATCAACGGCGATCCCGTGACTGCGCATCGCCGGGAGGCGTTTGACGCGCCTTCGATGGATCGGATCTATCGCTCGAGCCCGCTTGAGAATGAGACGCTCGATCCGTTTGTCGATGATCTGGGTAGCGCCGTGCCCGATGAGGTTCGGATCGAGTTGCTCCGGTTCAGGCCGAGCGGCAATCACCCGATTCTGTTTGACGATGTTTCGATTCTCGGCGCGGGGGTTGTCAACGCGATCCGCGGCGCGATCGATTTCGATCGGCGTGTGGGCTCGGATCCCTGGCTTGCCTCGAGCGAGGCGGTGAACCTGGATCTCCATCTTGCGCCACGCGATCGAGATGATTGGAACCTGAATGCCCTGCCCGCGCCGGCGGATGCCGCGAGCGAGGCGCAGCAGGCGTGGTATTGGAATCGAGATATTCTGCAGATGTCTGCCATTGCGCCCGACGGGCGAGCGGTCAACCTCTTCAATCTGCGCAACAACTTCGGGGCCCCATCCAATATCGGCTCTGTTGAAGGAAGTATCAGTTCGCAGCTCACGCTGTTTGGCGGCGATGACGAGGAGCAGTCGCCTTACGCGGTGGGCACCGATCAGTTCCTCTGGGACAGCCAGACGCTCGCCGATTTTAATCGTCCCGATCACTGGTTCAGCAACCAGCGTGGCGCGTTCCGTCCGATGATTGAAGTCGATCGCGACTGGAGCGCCCCGGAGTATCTGCCTTATCAATACGCCGACGCCGATGGTGACGGCATGGTGGATTCGCGTTGGGTCGAGCTGATCGACGCGACCAATCCAGACATCCCATTCGATCTGTTGACCCACGATGGCAAGTTCCGGTATTTCACAGCCGTGCGCATCGAGGATCTGTCGGGCCGGGTGAATGTCAACACCGCCAAGAGTGGCGCGGTCGCTCCCACGAAGGGTGAGCCCGCTGGTTTCACGCCTGCGGATATCGATCTGGCACGTATTCTGAGTCTGGAAGATTCCTGGACTGATACGAACTGGGGCCCTGCGGGCCTAGAGCTGCCGCGCAATAGCTCCGGCGGGATCGATGCGCTCTCGCCGGAGAACTACGCGGCGTACGACCCGAACAACCCCGACACGGGCGCGCAGATCCTGGCGCACATTGGCCAAGCGGGCTTTGACAACCTGCAGTTCACGCAGCTCATTGGCGTCGTGCCGCCAGAGAGTGTGGTGATCGATCTGGAGCAGCCGACCGACGCGTTAGCCAGCTATGGCGAGCAGGAGTTCGGACTGATTAGTGACCCGAATCAGGAGGGCCGCGGACGATTGATCCCCAGCTCGCCCTTTGATTGGCGGCACTCAGCACTCGGACGGGCGCTCTCGTTTGCCGCACAAGCCGACGCCGGGCGCGGCGGCGCCTACACGGATCCGACGGGTGCGGACCGTCCTCGGCTGATCTCTTCGGGCGCCTTCGGGCTCGATTCGCTCTATGACCTGCTCGCGTTCAACGGGATCAACAACCCGGAGGTGACCAGCGCTCTCGAGGCGGCGGTGAGTGGCCGGTACGACGGCGACAATGGCACGTACGAAGGGTTCTTTACGCTCAATCTCGATCCTTTGCGTTCCAACCGATCTCTGTTGGTCGAGCGGGGCAATCACGACCTGATCGACACGCTCTATGGCGGCGGGATTGGTGGTGGAGGCAACTTCGGTGGCTCGCCCGATGGCATCACCGATGCCGACGCGCTGATTCTCCCGGCCACCGACGCCCGGCGCAGGGTGACGACCGTGTCCGGCGGCAAGCCCATGCGTTCGTCGATCGTGGGCAACTCCTGGAATGACTTTGGCGATCGCGCGACGATCTCCCATCTCACCGAGGAGCAGGCAAATGACATGCAGCGAAGGGCATTCATTGACATCACTGATCCCGAGGGCGCGTTCGTGCCTGCCGGGAGCGAGCTTCGCACGCATATCACGGACATGACGATCCTGGAGCGCGAGCGCTGGGACAGCGGACTTGCCGAGTACTTCGGGCCCAACGGCCTGGTCTTTGTGCCGTTGCTTGACAATCCCAAGGCGTTGTTTGAGTTGTATGCCGACGCGCTGCTGCCCTACTCGGGTGTCGAGGGCTCTTGGCCAGCGGGCGGGCTTGGCGGCGGGGCGAGCGGCTTTGGCACCGATTCGCTGCATTATGGGTATCGCGGGCCTGAGTTTGCGCTGCGCACCAGCGCTCACATGGCGCTGAACTTCATCGATGCGATGGACTTCGACGACGTGCCGACCGCGGCGACGGTTTTGATCGATGAGAATGGATATCGCGATCTTGATAGCGATGAGGAGCGCCAGCCATTTCAGAGACAGCTCGAAACCGATTGGTCCTACTGGCCCAGCGTAGAAGACCCCCAGGACGTCGGCCGTCGGGTCGTGGGCATGAAGTTCGATCTCAATCGTGATCGCGATGGAGATGGCATCCGCGCAGGCGGGAGTGACCCGACCGATCCGGAGGGGCGATTGGCCAATAGCGGCGGACGCTCGGGCGAGCAAGCCGAGGCGCAGGTGGTCAATGTCTTCGGGATTGAGGCCCAGCCGTTTATTACCGAAGTCTCGACGATGTTCGCGTATCACGATACGCCGGAGGATGTGAGCGGCAGCTTTGGGCCGGGCGATGACGATCTGGCCGATCTAGCGGATCCTGGCACATTCGACAATGAAGTCACGATTGACTTCGCCATACGCGATCAGAATCCAGACTTCTTGTTCTGGTTCATCGCGGTGCAACTCACCAATCCGTTCGACCAGCCGGTGCATATCGGGCGGCTTGTGGGCGATCCGATGGATGCGGCGGATCGTGATGCGATGTACTACCTCGAAATGAACGGCAAGCACGTGCCGTTGGCGGGCGTTCCGCTTGATTGCTACGACTACGACAATCCGAACTGCTTGGGCAATCCCGACCAGCGCAATGGCGGCGGGCCGGGCGGGGGCGGCGGTGGCCCGAACGACGAGCTTTGGTCGAATCCCGGCATCGTCCTTGGCCCGGGCGAATCCAAGGTGTTCGTCATGCCGAGCCAGCCGTTGTGGTACATCGAGGAACGGCTTGAGCATCGGCTCGATGCACCCGACCAGCTTACGAAGGACATCACCCAGATCGGTGCGATTCTTGAGGCGCAGCTCGGTGTGCCATCCATCGGCGACGGCTCCGATGATGATGTCCGGGTTGGAGAAGACAGGTCCAATATCGTCATTGTGGAGCCGTTGGATAGTCTTATCGATCCAAACAACTTCGACATGAGTTACGTGCCGTATCCGGAGCGTCAGTATCAGGGCGCGCAGATTAACACAGATATTCTTGAGTTCGCAGATTACATGACCGCTCCCAATGGTCAGAGCACGGGAAACGAGATTCCATATGAGTTGCGTTTGTGGCGTGTCATGCGGCAGAACTCAATCAAGATCGATCAGTCGGCTGGATTGGATACCACCCTCCATCCCATCCACGAATACGGCGGCACGGGTGATCAATCAAATCTTCTTCAGAATGATCTGCTCGCTGATCGGATGCACATCAACGTGTTTCCTCGTCCGAACGGGGGGCTCCCAGGAGACGGTGGGGCATCGAACTGGTTCGCCGTGCTCGATCGGCGGTTGAACGACCCGAACGCAACGAGTAGCGAGTCTATTCGCGACGCGTTCACCTACCTGGGTGAAGAGGACTTCAGTAGTTTTTCTGAAGACAGCTACGACGGACTCGCAGTTGTGTCGCACGCGACTGTAAGTCGCCCGCAGGACGAGGCGCCCGGGACCGATGCCATGCCGATGCGGGTGCCTTGGTACGCGTTAGAGGCCAAGCATCAGTGGAGGGACTGGGACGGCGGTGGTCTGAACGAGTTGTGGAATGAGTTTCGACC
>JAJDDL010000136.1 GCA_029260335.1 Phycisphaerales bacterium
TCGGGCCGTTCGACGCTTGAGACCATGGATGCAGAGGTACTGGTTCGCGAGGCAATCCGAGGGGACCGCGCCGCAGTCCGTTTGGTTGCCCACGATGTGGTGCGCCAGTTCATGTCCCAAGCCTCGGTCATCAACGCGCTGCTCGAGGAGCTGCCCGATGCCCCCGAGTCTCGCATGAACGTGAGCTTGATAAGCGACGCCGCCGCCGTGCGGACCCTTGATTCGAGCGATCCATTGTGGCGGGTCACCGCGCGCAGAGGTCTGGTCGAGCGACTCTTGGAGCTGGTCGCGGGCGAGAGCCCGGACGCCTCGATCGATCGGCTGAGCCTAGCGATCGCCAATGCCTACGCCGCCCGTGCCTCAACAAGCACGGTTGCCGAGGCCGACGCGGGGGTCGGCGCAGAGACTGCCGCGTTCGAACTCCGCCTCCGCTGGCGCCGCCGCGCCGCAAACGTGCTCTCGACCGCTGCGCTCTCGCTCGATCGGATCGAACGCCAACGATTGGGGCGCGTGTCCAGCGCTCGCGGGCCCGTCCAGATCTTTGCCGCCGAGCAACTCGCCACCGTGGAACTCATGGCCTACGTCGTGATCGGCGAGCGTGCGGGCGTGAGCGAGGAGGTGCTCGCCATATTGAGCACCATGGAAAATCGCCGCCAGGGCGCTCGCCACATCTTCGAGCAACTCGCCGCGGTCGAATCCGCGATGGCGGATCTCTGGCTCGTCAGGATGAGGAACTAGCCATGCGAACTCTTGTGACACTCATGCTTGGCTCGCTGTGCTCGCTGGCATTGGCAGCGCAGGACTCTGCGGTGGACACCCTGCCCATCGACAACCTGCGCGAGAGGTTGGAGGCGCTCGAACCAACCGACCCAGTCGCGTACTTCCAGCTCGGCGAAGAAGTCGCCGAGGAGTTTGAGACCCCCGAGGAACTCGAACTCGCCCGCACATTGTTTGTGCTTGCGTTCCACCTCGATCGCGATCAGGCCGGCACGATCGCGCCGAGTTGTGCGATCGCCCTAGCCCAACTCCAGGGCATCGGGCAAGACCGCGACTGGCTCCTCTCACTCACCCACGCCCTCGACCAGCGCTACGCGGCTCCGGATTGGCGAGGTGCCTTGCCGAGTGTCGGCAGCGATCACGACGCATACCAAGCCGCCGTTGCGGTCGGGCGCGTGCGATCAGGCCACGGTCGCGAGGCGACCGCCTTGCTCCAAGATCCAGACGTCATGGCGATGATCCTCCGCTATGAGCCGCTGTTGAGCCCGGCGAACCAACCGGGGTCTGCCGATTGGCTCATGCGCGAGGCCCGCAAATGGCCTTGTCCAGAGTGCGGGTTCAACCGAGTCAGCCGCGCGATCGATGCCTCCAACTCCGGCTATGTGAAGTGTCGAGTCTGCTCGGGCAATCCAGGCCCGGAGATCACCCAAGAAGAGTTGATCGCTCAACTGCGATTCGAAGCCCGGATGCTCAATGGCGTCCAGCGGTCCTGGGCCGCCCAGGTCATCGCCGACGCCGGGGCGCCGCTCCGTGATCCCACGCCCCAGGACCTCGCGCCCATCCTCGGCATCGACCACCGCAAGAGCCTCTGGCGCGAAGGCAACTGGATCGCCCCCGATCGCGAGCTTTCCCCTCCGGAGCCCGACGCGCCTGCAATACCTGCTGTCGAAGAAGAGGAAGGCGATATCAGCACGAGTGATTCGGCTACTAGCGCCTAAACTCGCATCTCGCGAGTGAAGTCACGCTCGCTATTCCAGGTTCCACCTCCATGGAGCGCGATCGGCCCGATCGCGAGTGATATGAGCGACCAATCCCAGCCCGAAGCACCCGTCAAGCAAGATGCCAAGCCCGAGACCCAGACCAAGCCAGGCATCAACTTCGATGAGTTCGCACGCGTTGACTTGCGTGTCGCACGCATCCTTGAGGCCGTGTCGCATCCCAACGCCGATCGGCTGCTCAAGCTCCAACTCGACGATGGCTCGGGCGTGCCACGCCAGATCTGCGCGGGCATCAAGGGGCACTATGAGCCCATCGAGCTCGTCGGCAGGCTTATTGTGATCGTCGCCAACCTCGCTCCGCGCCAGATTCGCGGTGAAGAATCGCGAGGCATGCTCCTGGCCGCGAGCGATCAGGCCAAGGGCGAGTCCGCCGAACGCAATGTCATTCTGCTCTCACCCATGAGCGAGATCGCGCCGGGCTCGACGGTTTCTTGACTCAGTTTCTTGCTCAAGCCAACTCAAGACAAAGATCTCAGCCGCGTGAGCCGTGTCGCCTGAACGTGGGCGTGGGCGATCCGGCCCTGTCGATCTGGCGATCAATGAACTCATCGCGCATGCCGCGGCGCCTTTCGATCTCCTCTCGAAGATCCGCAAGGCGTGTCTCCAGTTGCGCGACTTCATGCTCCTTGAGCGCCAGGTGCGCATCGAAGCTGATGCGCAACGCCTCGCTTATCTTGGCCTGGCTCTGGGCGATCGCGACCTCGTCTCGCGGTTCGCTTGAGAGCACCTGGCGATGATCTCGCGACAGAATCGTCAGGTTGAGATTCGCATGCAACTCAAAGATCAGCAAGTTCGCGAGCTCCGGATCGGAATCCTGGGCTCTACGGATCTCTTCGATCTTGGGCGCAAGCCGACGAATCATCCGGTCAACCTGCTCGGTCGAGCCACTCTTGGAGATCGAAGACACTTCCTTGTGAAGCTCCGGTGATTGCACGCGCAACATCGAAAGTACTCGCTCACGCGACTCCGCATCCAAGGGCGGCAGCGGACCCCGGCGCCTTGGGCTGTCTCGCATGTCACCATCGCGACTCTCGTTCAATCCGCCGCGTTCGGGCCGCATCTGGCCTTGCACGCGATTGAGCATGTCGTCAGAGATTGCCTGCGGACTCTCGCCCGCGTCCAATCGCTCGATCGCATCCACGAGTCCTTGCTCATGCGACTGATAGCGACTGATCCGCTCCCGCGTTTCATCCAGCCGGCGGGTCAATCGCTCACGCACCACCGATCGGTCCTCAGTGGCTTCACTTGCCTCTGTCGGCTTTTGGGGTTGCTTGTCGGCCTGTTCACCGGCGGCCTGGCTTTGGCCTGCCTGAAGCACGCCGGCACCAAGCACAAACGACACGCAGAGCCCGGCACTGGCCAACAGCGCCCAACGACTCCGCTCACACCCTCGATGCAACATCCGAGCCATCACAGGGCTCCTTCGTCATGAAGAAAATCGAACTCTTCCCACTCACGATCCAGCTCGCCATCGAGCATCGTGGACTCGGCCATCAGCAGATCAATCTCGCCATCGAGCGAATCGTCCCAGACCCCGCTCACGAACTCGAAGTTGAACTCGGCACTGGCCAGCTCGGTCCCGGTGGATTCCACAACCTCCGGAATGCTCGGCTGGCCGTTCGGCAATGACATCACCACCGCCACGCCAGCGCCCACGATGAGCACCGCCGCCGCGATCCGCATCCAACTCCGCGACCGAAGCACAAATACCGCCGGCGGTGCGTCTGCAGCGTGACCGAGATTGGCTTGCGTCCGCACGAAGATGCGATCCGACAGGTTCTCAGGCGTGTCGGCGCGATCCCGCTCTGCGAGCTGAGCCAGTCCCAAGACGAGCTCGGCGTGCTCCCGCTCACCGCCGTCAGATTGTGGATTCTGGATGTTCTGGTCGTTCTGATTCATGGTCATGGCGATGGATTCTCCGTCGAAACGGTCAACAACTGTTTCAGCTTCCGAAGCGCCCGATGGTGCCGAGCGAGCAAGGTGCCCAATGGCTCATCGAGAAACTCGGCAATCTGGCGAAAACTCATCTGGCCCTGATGGCGCAGATGCAAAATCTCCTGGTCGGCCTCGGACAACTGCGTGATCCCTTCCCGCAGCGCCATCAGCTGATCCTCCCCGGGCCCGTCTGCCTCGTCCGGTGCGGCCACGCCCGCAAAGCTCTCAGGGGCTGTCGGACGGGCGTGCCTCTTGACACGCCGAGCCTCGTCGCGAACACGGTTCATCGCGACCCGGAAAAGCCAGGGCTCGAACCGCCCCTTCTCGGCGTACTCCCCGCCGGCCAGCTTGCCCGAAATAGTCACGAAAACCGACTGCGTGATCTCCTCGGCAAGCTCGGCACTCTGGACCCGACTCTTGGCCAATGCGAACACCCGTGGGGCATAGCGGTCCAAGATCTCCCGCCAAGCACGCTCGTCACCACTCGACGCAGCTACCAAGAGGTCAGAGACCTCCTCAGCCCCCGTCGTTCGTGGCTCATCACGTGCCGTCAATGCCAACCCCATATTGCCCGCCAAACGGGCCGCAGGCTCGATTATTGCCGGATTGCTACGCTCATCGCCAATGGGATGCATCCACTACAGCGTCATCGCCGAGCTTCCGGACGTGCCCACCCGCGACCGATATCTCCGCTGGCTCCGCCAAGGCCATCTCCAGGGTGTTTTGGACGGCGGAGCGATCTCCGCCAAGATCCTCCTACTCGATGGCCCCGAGATCAGGATTCAGACCTCATATCGTTTCTCGGACCGGGCCGCCTTTGATCAATACGAGCGGGAGTTCGCCCCGGCCCTGCGAGCCGATGGCCTGGAACGCTTTGGAGCCGCCTCGGGCGTCCGATTTGAGCGGAGCGTCGGCGAGGAGATCTCAGAAGGCTGATCTCCGAGCGAACGCTGGCCCGATGCTCGCGTATGGGCCTGCTGTAGACTCCTGGGTGAGGCGGAGCAATCTTGGCATACGACGGCATCAGCGACGAACGCATCTTCGAGCAGTATCGCAGGGGCGATAACGAAGCCCTGCGCGAACTGATCGATCGCCATCGCGACGATCTGTTTCGGTTCCTGTACAGGCTCGTGGGCGATCGGGCCGCCGCAGAGGATGTTTTCCAGGACGCCTTTCTCCAGATTCACCTCTCAGCCGACAGGTTCGATGCGACCCGCAGATTTCGTCCCTGGCTATTCACAATCGCAGCGAACAAGGGCAGGGACTACCTGCGTAGAAAGGTCAGACGCCAGGCTCTGGAACTCTCGGCCCCGGCCAGGGGTGAAGAGGGTGGTCCGGCGTTCGTCGACCTCATGGAGATCGACGTCCCGTCGCCCGAGAGCGGGCTGGAACAAGAAGAGCTCGACGAGCTCGTGCAAAGGGCGTTGTCGCGGATGTCCCCACTTATGCGAGAAGTTCTGCTTCTGGCCTACTTCCAACGACTCAGCTATGCCCAGGTCGCCGACGACCTCGGCATCCCCTTGGGCACCGTGAAGTCGCGTCTGCACGCGGCCGTGGCATCTTTCGCGAAGCATTGGCAGACGGTGGTGGGAGAGCCAGCGTCTAACGAGAGCAGCAATGAGAGGAAGTGATTCACCCATGTTCGAGGGAGAAGACATCAAGGACGCCCCGCTTTGCTCGCGAGATACCGAAGCGCTCGACGCGCTCGTGCAAGCCGGGTTCGATCCGGCCTTGGTCGAAGGCCCCGACGGGATCGCGACCCAGCGCCTCCAGGCCCTGCTTTCGTCGCTCGATGCACCTGCAATCAGCGCCGATGCCGCGTTGACCGATCTCACCATGCTTCGGATCAATCGAGCCGCAGAAGCCCAGATGCGCGAAGCCGAGTTGAACGAGTTTGACAAGGACGCGTTGGACGCACTGATATTCGCGGGGTTTGATCCCACCAAGGTCAGCGCAGCTCTTCGCCCCCGAGCCAAGCGGCATCGCGAACTTGCGAATCTCACGACCGCGGCTGGCCCTGTGGCAAGCGAGAATCTCACCGAGCAAACACTCGCCCGGATTGACGCGCAGGTTCAGCCCGAGTCATTCCCGATTGGACGCGGACGTCGGCGGGTCAGGCTAGGCGATCTGATCTCAATCGCGGCGCTGATTCTCATCGGCGGATCGCTCATCCTCCCGGTCTTGGGCGCATTGCGTGAGCAGCGATTCCAAAGCGTCTGCCAGAGCAACATGCTCGCGTCGGCCATGGGGCTCTCGGACTACGCAGCCGCCAATCAGGACTCGCTGCCGATGATCACCGCCGGGTTCGGATCCAAGCCCTGGTGGTCGGTGGGCGATCCCGAGAGCAGCAACTCGGCACATCTGTTCCACCTTGCTCGCGCCAAATACGTCACCATGGAGCACCTGGCCTGTGCGGGCAATCCGAATGCCCCAACCCGGATCTCCGATGACGAATCGCGGGACTGGCGCCACCTCGATGAGGTCTCCTACGCCTATCGCATCATGAGCGGCCCGAGCAATCCGAACTGGCAGATCGGCGGACGGATCGTGGTCATCGCAGACCGCTCTCCGGTCGTCCTCCGCTCGGCTCGAGGCTTCTCGATCATCCCAAGCGAGAACTCACCCAATCATGATGGAACGGGCCAACACGCCCTGCTCAGCGATGGCTCGGCCCTCTGGCTCAACTCGCCGGAGCTGTTCGGCGGAGACAATATCTGGCTTCCTCGTCAGGTGGAGAATGTGATCTATGCCATCCGGGGTGCCAGGGAGCTCAAGGGCCTCTCAGGGCGAGAGATTCCCGCCTCCAACCACGACTCATTCGTGGGCCCGTGAATCCACCCCCGCGTCCCATCGCCTCCAGTGCCTGTTTGAGCCCGTCGGACCTTGCTGGAGGCCTTCGGCGGGCCTAACCTTTCGGCCCGGCTGAGCATCCTCGCAAAGCTGGTCAAGGACGAGCCATGCCAAAGAACAAGAGCCACAAGGGCACGATCAAGCGGATCCGTATCTCCAAGACAGGCAAGGTCCGCCATGTGACCGCCGGACGGGGCCTCTTCCGCCAGCGCAAGACCGCCAAGCGGTTGCGCCAGCTCAGGACCGATCGCTACATGCGAGGCCCGGACGCCAAACGGTACGAGAAGCTCCTGTTCCGTCGCTTGCGTGGGCGGTACCAGCCGCGTTCAGCGATCCGGCGGAGCCCATCTCCGGAAGCCAAAGCAGCGATGAGGGCCGAGAAGGCCAAGAGCGAATAAGCAACGAGAACTATCCGTCGGGATCCAAGCCGGTCACCCATGAATGGGCCAGACCGCTCCGCCGGGTGTCTGAGAGGTAAGACATGCCACGCGTACGCAAGGGTGCAGCTAGGGCCCAGTCCCGCAAGAAGATTCTCCGCGCAGCCCGCGGCTACTACGGCGTCAAGAGCCGTCACGTCTATCAGGCCCGCAACGCGATCATCCGCGCCGGCGTGTTCGCCTATCGCGACCGCCGCACACGCAAGCGTGACATGCGTCAGCTCTGGATCACCCGCATCACCGCCGCGTGCAAGATGCGCGGCACCCGGTACAGCCGCTTTATCAACGGCCTGAAGTTATCCGGCGTGAACTTGAATCGCAAGATGCTGAGCCAACTCGCGATCGATGATCCCGGAGCATTCGACGCCATCGTTGCGTTGAGCGAAGAGCACACGCGAGCCCCGGCGAACACCAAGGCCTAAGGCAACGCGAGCCGGCCCGCAAAATCGATAGAAGGCTGAGCAACGACGAGTTCTCGTTGCTTCGTCTGCATGGCCCGCGAACAATCACCCTATGGGCAGCGGCTGGTGGGTCACAAGTGCATGGTTCGGCGACTTCGGTCCGCCCTATCTCATTGGCTGGGTCTTCTGGGTCCTGTTTTCCATTACGCTCCATGAGCTCGCCCACGGCTGGGCCGCGATCCGCGTCGGCGACCGCACCCCGATCGAAATGCACCGCATGGTTTGGAATCCCATCGTGCACATGGGCCAGATGAGCCTGGTCATGTTCGCGCTGATCGGTATCGCCTGGGGTGCGATGCCCGTGAACCCTCATCGAATGAGAGGGCGTCACGCCGAGGCGTTCGTCGCCTTCGCGGGCCCCATGATGAATCTGCTTCTGGCTGGCGTGAGCTTGCTCCTGCTCGTGCTTTGGCTTGGCCTTGTCGAGGGGCAGTGGGCCGGAGGGCTGCCGGTTGGTGATGCGGCGAGCCAGAACATGATCCTGCTGTTTCGCCTGGGCATGTTTCTGAACCTCATACTCTTCATGCTCAACATGCTCCCAGTCTTCCCGCTCGACGGCGGGCGGATCCTCGGGCACTATGTGCCGAGCTACAAGCGCGTCTTCGAGGGTGAGGCCGGCCCAATGATCATGATCGGAATGCTGGTCTTGCTCTTCCTGGTCGCCGGCAAGCACATCTTCCCAGCAGCCATGAACGGCATGCACTGGGCTGAGGACCTGGTCTTCGATGCCTTAAATCTCCAAGTTGATTGGAGGCTCGCCAATGGCTGATGAATCAGGTCCGTTTGAAGTTGAACCACGCCCGGAAGCGGATCTACCTTCGGAGGTACCGGCAGCGCCTTCCTCCACTCCAGATCCAATGCCTCAGCCTCACATCGATGCCGAGAGCCTTCTGGAAGGCTTCGACGAGGACGCGGACTTCACCGCCGA
>JAJDDL010000137.1 GCA_029260335.1 Phycisphaerales bacterium
CATTCATGCCCGAACGGATCGCGCACCCGGGCGAATCGTTCGCCCCAGAACATGTCCTCGGGCTCCATCAAGACCGCCGCGCCGTTGTCTCGCATCTGCGCCACCATCGCGTCACAGTCATCGACATACAGGTGAATCGCCACGGTCGTCGCGCCTTGCGTCGTGGGACTGGGCGTCCCGCCGTGCTCGGGCAGTTCTTCGCTCAGAAAGATCCGCGCATCGCCGAAGCAAAACTCGCAGTGCATCACCCGCCCGTCGGGCATGTCCAACCGATGCACGGGCTCGCAATCAAACACGCGCCCGTAGAACCCGACCGCCTCGACGGCGTTGGAAACACTCAGATAAGGAACAAACTCCGGCGTACCCATACTTGCCCTTTCACTTCGTCTCGCAAGATCATGCTACCACCGAACCACCCCGCGTTGAAATCACCTGGGCTCCCCGATGGCTGGCGGCACATCCATCGTCTAACATGGCCCGCATCTCAGCCGCGGCCTCATTCCACCATCCGATAAAGCACAACCAAACGCTACGTGCTCTCATCAGCGGTGCTTTCCACCCAATGCTGCAGGAAGCCCGCGGCCATTTCTACCCCAGAGTACCGAATGCCAGAAATCACAATCCGACTTCCCAAGATCTTCTCCTTCGGGCACAAGGTCTTTGACCTCCGCTCTGGTCTCAGCGGTTCGCCTCGGGCCGACATCCTCTCGGGCCTGACCGTCGCACTCGCCCTGGTCCCCGAAGCTGTCGCGTTCGCGTTCCTCGCGGGCGTGCCCCCGCTCGTGGGGCTGTACGCCGCGTTCATTATCTGTTTGCTCGCCTCTATCTTCGGCGGGCGTCCGGGCATGATCTCGGGCGCAACCGGCGCGATGGGAGTCGTCGTCGTCGCACTCGTCGCTCACCACGGCATCGGATACCTCTTTCCCGCCGTCGTGCTTTGCGGGCTCATCCAGATGACCGCCGGGATCCTCCGCCTCGGCAAGTTCATCCGCATCGTTCCACACCCCGTGATGCTTGGCTTTGTCAACGGGCTCGCGGTTGTCATCCTGATCGCCCAGGTCGGAAGCTTCAAGACGCTCGACGCAAACGGAGCGATGGCCTTTCTCTCCGGCTCGCGTCTTTGGATCATGCTGGGACTCGTCGCGCTGACCATGGCGATCATCGCGTTCCTGCCCCGACTCACAAAGGCCGTCCCCTCGTCGCTCGCAGCGATCCTCCTGGTTTCCATCGCGGCGTTCGCGATCAACTCTTCGGCAGGCGACGCGGATGATGCCGACCGTCCCCTGCTCACGGTGCGCGACATGCTCGTCAGCAGCACGCTCGCCGCGGCAGTCGTCGACGCGCAACAGACTAAGGACGAATCGATCCTTGAGACAACCGCACTGGCCCTCCCCGAGGGCGTTGTCGCCATGCCCGCTCGCGCCGGCCCCATTGTTGCGCTCACGCCCGATGAGACCGCCGGCGCAATCGCCTCGGTCGATGTCTCAACCGTCGGCATCGCCGGCGGATTGCCTCGCCCCGCGTGGTGGGATTTCACGCTTCCCCCGGCCACGCTGGACACGCTCTGGATCATCCTCCCCTTCTCGCTCATCCTCGCCGGCGTCGGGCTCATCGAATCGCTGATGACACTCACGCTCATCGACGAACTCACCGAAACCCGCGGCAACGGCAACCGCGAGTGCATCGGCCAAGGGATCGCAAACGTCTCCTGCGGCATGTTCGGCGGCATGGGCGGGTGCGCCATGATCGGCCAGTCGCTCATCAACATCAAGTCCGGCGGGCGCGGACGCCTCTCGGGCATCACCGCAGCGGTCGCGCTGCTCCTGTTCATTCTCTTCCTCGCACCCTTCATCGAAGCGGTCCCGATGGCCGCCCTCGTCGGCGTCATGTTCATGGTGGTGATCGGCACCTTCGAGTGGACCACCCTGCAGACCTGGCGTCGCATCCCCGTCGCCGAGATCCTCATCATGCTCATCGTCGCGGCGTACACCGTCCTGATGCACGACCTCGCCACCGCCGTCATCCTGGGCGTCGCCCTCTCGGCGCTCGTGTTCGCCTGGAACAAGAGCAAACACCTGCTCGCAGACGTGCAGTTCAACGAGCACGGCAGCAAGATCTACCAACTCCACGGCGTGCTCTTCTTCGGCTCGGTCACCCGCTTCAGAGGCCTGTTCTCACCGCAGGACGACCCCGACGATGTCGTGATCGACTTCTACTTCTCTCGCGTTTACGACCAGTCCGGGCTCGAAGCGATCAACGCCCTGGCCGACCGCTACCAGAAGCTCGGCAAACGCATCCACCTGCGTCATCTGAGCGACGACTGCCGCAAGCTCCTCGATCGCGCAGGCGATCTCGTCGAAGTGAACATCTCCGAGGACCCCCACTACCACGTCGCCACGGACCACGCGAAGTAGGGTTCTGGTTCACAGGACGACAGCCCCGCAGGCCCTGAGCCCAGCCGTGAACCAGAACTGTCTCCCGCGGTCACACAGCGGCGAGTCGTGCACGCGCCAATAGACATCGCAGTTCTGGGCACTGAACCCTAACATTTACCAATCCATAATTGATGTTCGATTTACTTGACATTGTGTTAAGCACAAGCAACACTATGTTCGAAACACATAACACATCACATCCCATATTCCGAGGTCCCAGCCCATGAGTCACCAAGAACGAGCAAGCATTGTCGCCATCATCACGAGCCTCCTGCTCAATGCCTATGTCGTCGTCCGATTGGTGCAGTTCTTCGAAGCCGGGGCGCTCTCCGGCGAGGACGCACCGATGGTGTGGGCGCGAGCCATCGTCTGGGTCATACCCGCGGCCATCGTGCTCACGATCGTCCTGAACTGCCTTTTCACGATTGCGTCCAAAGATCGGACCCCAAAGAACATCGTGGATGAACGCGACCGGCAGTTCAAACTCCGTGGCTTGTACATCACGCTCGTGTCCATCGGGCTGGGATACATGGCGATGATCGTCGCGCTTGCCACAGGATGGACGGCTGTTGCGGGGCTCATCCTTCTCCACGCATCTTGCGCCCTGGGCGACCTTCTCGGAAACGTCGTCAGACTCGCCAGCTACCGGATCGGGGGGTGAAATGGCAAAGCTCCGGATCACCAACACAATCCGTCGGCTTCGGTTCGAGAAGGACGAAATGACACAGCAAGCTCTTGCCGAGACAATCGGCGTCACACGCCAGACAATCGCCGCGATCGAGAAAGCGAGATACTCGCCCAGCCTTGAACTGGCGATCCTGATCGCCAGAGCTCTCGGCAAGCCGCTCGACGAGGTCTTCATGGTCGAGGATGACGATGACTCGAGTGATCGAACGCGCGACCCTGATCCGGAGCCGCACCGATGAGATGTGTGATTGCGTGCATTGGAATCGCGCGTTCGCGGTTGCCATGCCTGCGGGCACATTGAACTTTGTCATCCCGTCCTTCCTCGTCTTGAGCGCACACTCAGAAGCCCTCGACGAGAGCATTCAACATGGTGCATGGGTCGTGCACCTGGCCATCGGTGAGTACCTGACTCGCTGTAGACGATCTTGAGAACCAATAACACTCCAAGGAGAGAATGAAAATGAGAGCTGCTTCCAAATGGTCCGGGATGCTGATTGTGGGCTTCGCGATGTCGGGATGCGCCTCACAAAACTACGACTTTGCGTCCGTCACCAACGGGCCGTCACGCATCAAGCAACTTGTGGCTGACCTCGAGAAGGTCTCCGGAGAAGGGGCGGCAGACGAGGAACTGTACGAAATCAGCCTCCTTCCTCTCGTGCATTCGCATTTGCATGTCTTCGCCGAAGCGGACGAACAAGACACGCCCGCTGAGTTCATCGAGGCCGATATCGATTCCTACCTGCCGCTCTTTGGCTTCGTCAATGGAACGGTGAGTCAGTATGACGAGAACCGCGATCTGCTCACCCGGCATGAGTTTGACTCGAGTGTTTGGGGCGCGTTTCGCAATGAACGCGAGCTGGTCGTCACTCGATCAGGCAACCGCGAGAGAACCCGCCATACGATCCTGTGGCTCTTCAGTTGGTGGGGAGATGAGACATGGCATCCGGCCGCTGAGGTTACTCTCCGGGACGAGCGAGACCCGGGGGGCCGCTAATCCCGAGGCCAAATGCAAGCAAGGCAAGCTGGCGCTCTGAGCGGCCGGCGCACTCAATCAGCTCATTGAACTTGCCGCGTCGTAGTCGATGACAGATGTCCTCGGCTGTTGCCGAGGACACTGGCGGTTCTAGCCGGGGTAGGACTCGGTGCGCGGCTCGACCCGCTTATACTCAGACGAGAATGCCGATCGAGATTGGACACATTGAAGCGATCTACCGCTATCCGGTGAAGTCCATGCGAGGTGAGCAGCTCGATGCCGCCACCCTGGGCTGGCACGGCATAGATGGCGATAGGCGCCTCGCGTTCCGTCGAGTTGACCAGCGCGGGCC
>JAJDDL010000138.1 GCA_029260335.1 Phycisphaerales bacterium
GAGATCGCTGGCGATCGGGCAGTTGAGTTCTTGAAGAGCAATCCTGTGAGTACGCCATTCTGTCTCTCGATCAGCTTTAACGCCGCGCACGCTGACGATGGCAACATGGAAGATCATTTCCCGTGGCCCCGAGCAATGGACGGCATGTACGACGACATGGAAATGCCTTGGCCTCGACTTTCTCAGCCGGCGGTCTTTGACGAGCTGCCGGCGTTTCTCAAGGCGTCCATGAATCGTCAGCGATACTTCTGGCGATGGGACACGCCCGACAAATACCAGAGAAACATGAGGGCGTACTTTCGCATGATCTCCGGCGTCGATCGAGTGATCGGGCGTATTCGAAGCGAGCTCGAGCGGCTCGATTTGGACGAGAACACCGTCATCATCTACATGGCTGACAACGGCTACTACATGGGCGATCGCGGCTTGGCCGGCAAATGGTCGCATTACGAGCAGTCATTGCGGGTGCCGCTCATCGTGTTCGACCCGCGTCTTGAGCAAGAAGATCAGGGGCAGGTTCGCACCGAGATGGCTCTGAACGTGGATCTCACCCCCACAATCTTGGCGATGGGCGGCGTGGAGATCCCAGGCCATTACCAGGGGCGGAGCCTGATCCCGCTTCTTTCCAGCCGAGCCGGAGCACCAAGCTGGCGCTCGGACTTTCTCTGCGAACACCTGATGGAGCACAAAGACATTCCCAAATGGGAGGGCGTCCGCACAGAACGCTTCGTGTATGCCCGGTATTTCGAGCAGACACCTGTGTTCGAGTTTTTGCACGATCTGAAGGCCGACCCGGATCAGCTTGTCAATCTCGCCTCACAGCCAGACAGCACCATTCTCATGCAGATGCGGGCGAGATGTGATGCGTTGATCCAAGAGTATGGGCGAACTGGAGCACAGAGCGCGACCGAGGGCAAGTGACGAAGCGTACCAGATTGTTCTGCCACTAGCAGCCCTGGACGAACAGATCGAGAAAGGCAAAGAAATCATCGGCGTCGACATCACCGTCGCCCGTGATATCCGCGTCCGGATCAGAACTCGCGAACAGATCGAGATATGCAAAGAAATCGTCGGCGTCGAGGGCTCCATCGTCGTCAACATCGGCATCACAGAGATCGACAAAGACCTCGAACTCGTTGACGCTCGCGTTGTGAGATTCCTCGAAGGCGACAACCGTGAGTCGATGGAAGCCGTGCCCACCGGTCCCGACAATCCAACGGTATTCGAGCCGGTCGGTCTGGTCGGCTTGGTTGAAGAAGTCGACCTCGTCCAGCGGATCGACGCCGTTGGGAAGATCCCACATCACATGGACACGATTCGTTGTGCGATCGTCTGCCCGAACCACAACCTCATACTGGAAGCCTCTGATGTTCTCATCGACACCCAAGACAGTGACGCTTGGCGGCTCACGATCGACATAGATCGCCTCTCGCCACTCAGCTATCAGATCGGATTCATCGGCATCGCGATGGCGAAACGCAACGACAGAGATGTAGTGAAAGCCCTCTTCCAAGAGCGTCGCATCGATGGTCTGCTCATACTGGCCATGGGGGCCGGGACCATCAAACAGCGGCTCGTAGATGTCCGCGAATCGTTCGTAGCCCGGCGCTACTGGGCTCAGGAACGAAAAATCGGTGCGTCCGTTGTCATTCCAATCCACAAAGCCCTGATCGATTCGAAACGCCGCGTCGTCATCGGTATTTGGATCTAGTGGATCGGCACGCTCGGTAGTGAGACGAACAACAAACGAATCGGCGGGGACAATCGGAACCTCGGCTAGGCGCTGCCGACTGTCCCTGGTGTTGTTCGGATCCGCTGGGAGTGTCCCCTGATAGCCGATGATCTCCAACTCTCCGACGGGCACGGCTGGTGCGTACATGACATAGCTGCGCTCGTGGAAGCCCGCCGAGGATCGGGCCCGCGGAACGCTGATCGTCACGCGGCGGTTGCCATCAACGAGAAGGAGCTCGGGGATATCGCCACCGGGATCGACCAGCGGATCCGAGGCGTTGCCGGTGAGTTCGTGCAGTCGGGTCCCGGGCGCGAAGGAAGTCATGACGTTGCGAGTGTCGAAGCCGGAGTCGCGTCGGTCGTTGAGTGCGACCAGCAGGTTCCCCTCGGTGCCGCCCAGGCCCGAGCCCGCTCGCTCATAGATGAGCACGTCCTCCTTGGACTGATTTTGCGGATCGGTGTGGTTCAGAGCAATGAAAAGCCCTCGGGCATACTGGTTGTGGATCCTTACCAGATTGGTGAGGCGGTCATCGAGTACTTCAAGGATCGGGTTGTAACCCAGCGCATTGGGCAATCCCTCGCGGGGAAAGAAGCCGCCCGGCCGATCGATCCCCCGACCGTTGTGATAGATGATCGCCGGTCCCGGTCGGGTCAGCACATAGGCCTGCGTGAACAGGCCCATCTGGCGGTCGGTTGGGATCGAGGGCATCGAAGCGCCGGTTCCCACACTGCCATTGTCATGACTGAACACGTGGTTGACCCCGAGCGAGCCGTTCTGGAACCCGTCGTCTCGCATGTCGATATGGCCAAAGTTCGAATCGTCCAGCGCGGCCCATGAGCCGAAGCCGCCGGCATTGATGAGTTCGCGAAGTTTGCCCGAGCCGTTGAGATCGAGCGCATCACGCCGGGCGAAGCTGTCCTTGCGGACGTATTCGTCGAGAGTGAACGCGTTGGATTCAACGCTTTCGACAAACGTGAACGGCGTGATGAGCCTTCCATCTGGTGTCAGCAATCGTTGGTGGACCGCAACATCCCAGAAGGTGTCCCAGAACCAGCCGGGAGCGTGTTTGGCGGCATCGAGGCGAAAGCCGTCGACTTTGTGGACGTCCATCATCATCTGCGTCCAACGCATAAGCATGCCGGTCGTGTTGTCGGTTACCGGATCACCCTCGAGCCTGGCGTCGATATTGAATGGATAGAGTGTCCATTGCTGAGGACCCGGGTTGCGAGGCGTGCCGGGATTCCAAAATGTGGTGCCCGGAAGTTCGATGTCGGGATAGAACCGCGCGTTGCTCACATCGGGCTTGTTAAAGATCGTGCCGGGGGGAATGTTCCGCGGATCGCTCTGGACCGGATGGCGAATGAACTGGTGGTTGGACTCTTGGGCGATATCGACGAGC
>JAJDDL010000139.1 GCA_029260335.1 Phycisphaerales bacterium
GTCAGCTCCGCGTCCTCGTACACGCCGTGACGTGCAAACGTGTTGAGGTTGATTCGCGTCATCTGCCAAGAGCCACGACGGGCGATCGACTTCCATGCCTTGGGCCCGATCTCCAGGCCCGTGAGCATCTGGAACGGCACGTTGGGCGGCTCACCCGTGGGGTCGACCTTGAACGCCTCAAAAGCACGGACGATCTCGGGCAGGGCGCGCGCGTCGTGCTCGCGCCCAATAAGATACCCGAACAATGCGTCCCGCGCTGGCGTCGAGGGCTTAGGGTGCACCATCTTGATGATGTCCGCAAGCGACGGGTCGTTGCCGATGGATGCGAAGAACAACGCCTCGTCCGACCGCGACTCAATCCACTGGAGCACGAGCCGCTTGGGGAGTGTGCCGAGAGAGTTGCGGCCCACCGCACCGCTCCGCATGATCTGCACGAAGTTGCGGAGCATGCGAGGCGAGTCGATGACGCGATCGAAGATCTCGGCCATCAACCCGGGCGAACGCACAGACAGAACCGCACAGAGCAACGCGGGCGTGTCCTTCATATGCGCCCGCTCGCGACAATACAGCGCCGTCTTGGCGAGAAACTCGGGTGGCACTCGCTTTACAAGCGTGGTCAACCGGTCGAGCTGCTCACTGGCCGAGGCGTAGAACGTACCGTTGAGACACCCGGTCGCGGCGTACTGGGCCAGCTCGTGGTCGGCGGGCAACGCGTATGCCGCGCCCCCGGCCTCGTTGATTGCCGTGGCACGCGGTGCGCGTGCTCCACTGAAAAGGGCCTTGTTGGCCATCGCGCACCTCCTTTCATGGTCGCCCGGGTGCGCACCGGGCCTTTGAAAGTAAGAGGGCGAGCAACAGTCTCGCCCGAGAGAAAACCCGGTCCGGCGCGTTTGCGCCGGGCCGGTCTGAGATTGAACTAGTCGATGAATGCCACGTGGCGCATGCTCGGGGCCTGCGTTTCGGTGTTCATCGCGAGATGGTGCCATCCGTTCAGGTGAACGGTCGCGTGATCGCGGTGACGGACGCGACCTCGCACGAACACGTGCGGGTCGCGTACACGGACCTCCCATCGCTGGTTCCGAAGCGTGGGATGCTCACGGAGCAGACGCTGGTACTCGACCTCACGGAGCGGGTTGGCGTAGCCCGGGGCCACGTAGACTCGCTCGCCACCGATCCGACAGAGCTCCTCGCAGATGTGCGGCTTGCCGCCGCCACGGACGATCGGCTCGTTCGGCCAGATGATGGCGTCGCGCGGCTCGAAGTTTGGCGCCGGCACGAAGAACCACTCACCCTGACGGATGAAGGCCTTGTTGCGACGCCGGTTCCGGTCGCGCGGTCGCACCTTGTTCTGCGCGTTGCGCACCGACAGGGGCTTGAGGGCTTCCATCGCCGTCGCGACGTTGGAGACACCTCGCCCGGGTACCGCGGCAACGAACCAATGACGCTCGTCGTGCCCGCACAGAAACTTGTTCTTCTCGCCCTGCTCGCTGACATGCAGCAGGAGGAGATGACGCTCGCGCGGCCGAACGTCGACCGCGCGCACCTGCGCGTCCTTGGGTCCTTCAACGATGAAGGTCTCTACGCCGTTGCGGGCGCGGACGTCGAGTCGGACGCGCTCGCCGAGACGTGGCTCGACGAACTGCGACTTCGCGCCGATCTGCGCGAAGTGTCGCTCAAGAATGGGGACATCCATGATGATGCTCCTGGCTGTCCCGATGGGCCTTACTCCAACGGGAACTCGTGCTTGGAAAAGATCTGAACAAAGACGTGATTGCATGGCCTCTTGGGCTGCTTCATACGGAAACTCCTTTCGATTGCTTGTGAAATGACTCCGGCAGGATTCGAACCTGCACAACACGGCTTCTCGGGCCGCGGCCTCTACCGATTGGGCTACGGAGTCGGGGTGTCGGTCGGCGACAAGGGGTCGAGAGACAAGATGGGCCGCAGCCCAATCGGGTGTCTCTTCCATTTGGACTACCGCCAAGGCGTTGACGCCCGGGCGGGCCGGATTCGAACCGGCACACTCCCGAATCACATGGAGTCCCTCAGGCATTCACCGACCGACAAAGTGATCCCGGCAGGATTCGAACCTGCACTACGCGGCATCTGAGACCGCTGCCTCTACCTAGTTGGGCTACGGGATCCGGTGTGGCGAGGCGTGTGGGAGTCGAACCCATGCGTCGCTAGAAGCGCCGGCCCAACGCCGACGCCTCGCCACCTCTAAATGGCCTCGGCAGGAATCGAACCTGCACCGTGCGGGCTTTGAACCCGCCGCCTCTACCAGTTGGGCTACGAAGCCGGTTGACATAGAAGCTCTATGAGAAGAAAGACATGGCTCCGGCAGGGCTCGAACCTACAACCCCCGCGTTCAGAGCGCGGCGCGCTACCGATTGCGCCACAGAGCCTTCGTGGATTAACAAACAACCCCGGCAGGACTCGAACCTGCAACTTCCGCATTCGGATCGCGGCGCGCTGTCCAGTTACGCCACGGGGTCTACACAAAAAGCCGCGAGAGGGATTCGAACCCCCAGCTTGCCCATTACGAGTGGGCCGCTCTGCCGTTGAGCTATCGCGGCGATGAGACAGAAAGTCCAGCGCAGAGGGCTCGAACCTCTTACCTCCCAGTTAAAAGCCGGGCGCTCATCCCGTTGAGCTTCCGCTGGAAGTGGGGCGCCGGACGAAAGCAAAGCGCTGGTGGGTGGTGAGCCCGCGTCCGACACGCCCGGTGATTGACAAAGAGAGAAGTCTGGGTAGGAGGATTCGAACCCCCGACATCGTGCACCCGAAGCACGTGCTCTGACCAATCTGAGCTACACCCAGAAAAATGAACGCGGCGGGACTCGAACCCGTTAAGCCGTGGTTGAGAACCACGCCGCTCGTCCGCTTTGCATTCGCGTCCGCTGTTTGAAAGAAGGCACGCCGGGATGGAATCGAACCACCAAATGACGGATTTGGATTCCGCTGCCCACGCCGATAGGCGAGCCGACGCGTGAATGGACGCGGAGGGAATCGAACCCTCCTCGGCCCGCTTGCAAGGCGGGCCAGCCTCCTTGGCGGTTCGCGCCCGAAGCCAACGTGAATGGCGCAGAGAGGACTCGAACCTCTATCTGTCGTATTTCACACCACCGCTCTGCCTGTTGAGCAACCGCACCAGAGTTCGGCACTCGTCGTTCGGCACTCGGCATTCGCTTGGTCTCAACGAGTGCCGAATGCCGAATCTCGATTGCCGTCCAAATAGCGGGAGTGGGACTCGAACCCACGACCTACGGCTTATGAGGCCGGCGAGCTGCCGCTGCTCTATCCCGCTAGCGCAGACGCGACTCAGACAAGTAGTGGCGAGAGGTCCGCGCCGAGGCGCGGCCGGATTCGAACCGGAACTGACATTCCGAAGAACGCCGTCTTACCAATGTACTCCCGCGGGCATTCTGAGCCACGTCAAGGGTGCTGAATGGGACTCGAACCCAATCCTCCCCGCCCACAACGGGGTGCTCTTGCCTGGTGAGCTATCAGCACCAACTGTTCGAAACACAAAGACCCCGGCTGGACTCGAACCAGCATCACCCGGAGTTGCAATCCGGTCCCTCGGCCGTTTGGGTACGGGGCCTATGACGGCACAAATAGGGCTGGATGGGATCGAACCATCGCACTCTCGCTTATCAAGCGAGCGCTCTGCCGCTGAGCTACGACCCTCTTAACCGGCAATCGTGATTCGGCGATCGGCAATCGCCCTGCACAGG
>JAJDDL010000140.1 GCA_029260335.1 Phycisphaerales bacterium
GATCTGGAGACTGTTCCATGAACACCGGTTTGTTCGCGAGGGGTTCCAACGCCTGGGGCTTGCCTCGCCGGAACGAATAGCGGTGGAATAGGTCCTTGTAATTATCCCCAGTATCTGCGATGATGGAACTCTCGTGGGGCACGGGAGGAACTGATATGTCGCGGACCATCCTCGTGCTGGCCTCGGGTCTTGGAGTGTTGGGGGCTCAGGCAGCGGCCCTTGGCGATGTGACGGACATCGACGATGTCATCATCGACGCTCGCAACTTCAACGACTACCCCAACAGCCTGCTCACGATTGTTGAAGACTTCCCATCTTCGATTCTCATAGATGAGAGGGATTTCGGTCAGGGCGGGTTCGCCAATCGGCATCGCCTCTTCATGACCGCCGATGGCGCCAACCAGTTTCATTTCGACAATCAGGTCGCATTTGACATCAGCATCGATATCCGACTCGACGCCGGGACGGCCCCGGGTAAGGAGACGGGGTTTTACTTTGATCGCTTCGGCGAGCCCCGATTCATCATCAAGGGCGATGGGGAGGTTGCGGCCTTCGATGGAGCATTCCCGTTCTTCAGCTTTGGCAATGTGTACACGCTGGGGGACGAAGCCACGCTTCGCACGATTTACACGCCGGGCAGCGGGCCAGACTTTGCGATCCCGGCCACCATTGAGTATATATACAACGACCTAACGAGCGGGCCGTTGGAGTTCTCCAATCTCGAGAACGGGATGATCGATGCCACGGTTGGCGGCTTCTACGCCCAGTTTTCGCCCGATGGCGGGAACCCGGACGACTTTGCGGTTGTGGAGATCTCCAATGTCAGGATTCAGGTGCCCGCCCCTGGCACGCTCATGGGCTTGATGCTGGTCTTAGGAGTTCGTCGCCGACAAAGGTGAGATTATGGCCCCAGCGGATCTCGGATGTTGGTATGCTGTATTTGGATTCGTCGTGGTGGGATCTGGAGCGGCTGCAGGGCTGCGAAGGGGCGGCATATGACCCGTGCCCGAAATCGAGCAAGAGAACCGCGGGCGTTTAGCATCATCGAGTTGCTGATCGTGATCGCGATCATCGCGCTGCTCATGTCCATGCTCTTGCCGTCGTTGCACAAGGCTCGCGAGTCGGCGCGCTCGCTGACTTGTCAAATGCATCTGCGTCAGATCGGCATGTCCATTCGATCCTACCTCATGGAGCAGGGCGATGATGAGATCTTTCTTGATCTCTATCCCAGGCACCCGAACATTGCAGACCGCTGGAACGCCATGCTTCTGCTCGACCCATACATGCATGGCCCGGCCGACGGCGGCCTCTTTGATTGTCCGTCGGCAATCGGGCGGTCGAGCGTGCGAGATCCGGAAACACGCCTGCTCATGGAATATGGGAGCGCTCAGGTCCACGTACGCGACTACGACGGAGATCAGAAGGAAGAGTTCACCGAGTATTGGTTCAACGATTCGCGCAGCACAACCTACGGCGAGCTCTTCGGGCCCGACGCCCGGAATCCGGACAAACCACTGGGAGTCTCCGGGCAGGACTTGACGCGTCTGGAGAATGCCGAATCCATTATCTGGGCAGCCGATGCGGTGGATTGGATTCCCAGGCACGAAGGAAAGACCATTTTCCTGCGCGGCGACCATTCCTCGTCCATGGTTTCGCTCCGCCCGCCGGAGTACCTGACCTACGAAGCATTTGGTCCCTGGGGCGCTCCCGGACCGTTCTACAACTGGGGCCACTTCTATCCTGATCGGTATGGCAGTTAGGCCCAGCACGCGTTGGTCGCGCAAGAAGTCTCTGGTACTGATACTCATCCTCGTGGGCGTGGTCAGCGTGATCGTTCTCAGTCGGATTGCCGGTGATAAGGATCCGTATTCGCGGGAACGCATGAGCGCCATGATCGAACTGCGGTGCGCCGAGACTCAGGAGGTCTGGTCTATGACCAGGGGGCGGATGGAGGCCGAACTGCGAGGTCGGCCCGGCCAACTCGATGCCACGCGAGGCATTGCCAGTCCGTTCGCCGAGGGCAGGCCTAGTGGTTTTCCCACTAAATCTAGAATCTGGGACGAGACAATTCAGCGAATCAACGACGAGAAACGGGCTCTGAGCGGCTCTGGCGGGCCCTAGCTGGCAATGTCGGCGGCGAGCCCGCGGGCCAAGACTGCCGTCTTGGGGCTTGACGCGGGGCCCTGGGTTATGGCACAATGGGGTTTCCGGACCATGCCCAACGGAAGGTGTGCCCATGCAGACGAAAGCGCTTACGGTTGGTTTGGTATTCCTGCTATTCGCTCCTCGGGCATTCGCGCAGCCTTGCGATCCGCCATTGACAAATGGCTCTTTCGAATCGGCAGATCCGATTTTCCCACAGTTTCCTGAAGGCTGGGCCTCGATGCCGTTGTTTGGTCCGCGATGGCGAGAGGTTGGTGACGGCTTTCCAAACCCACCGACGATCCGGACGGGGACACATTCGATCGAGCTGCCAACTCTTGCCAATGAGCGGTTCGCGGGCTTCACGACCAATGTTGTGAACTTTGATACGGGCGAGTTTTACGACCCCGCGTATCAGTACGGCGGGGGGCCGGTTGTCGTCTCGGGGTGGTACGCCATTCCCGCGAACGATCCGATCGTCAACGCCAAGGCCGGGCTCAAGCTTGAGTTTCGGCGCGAGAACTGGTCGATCTATCTTTCATTCGAGACTCTTGAGATCCAGGGACACACCGATGGGATTTGGACTTATCTGGAAATGACGATCACCCAGGCGGACTTTGATTTCTATCACGATCTCTGGGATGGGCCTTGGCCGCCATTCCCGGTGAGCGTGAGCGTGCTCCCGATTCGCTTTCTGAGTGACGAGTTCGATGTGAACGATCAGTCAGGCACGATCTTCTGGGATGATCTGCGCGTCGTGCAACTTCCCGAATGTGGCGCGGACATGACGGGCGCATCGGATCCCAATAGCCCGGACTACGGCGTGCCCGATGGTGTTGTCGATGCCGACGACTTCTTCTTCTATATCGATCTATTCAAGAATCGGCTTCCCCAGGCGGACCTGACGGGCTCGGCGGATCCTCAGGATGTGACCTACGGCGTGTGCGATGGCGTCATTGACGCCAACGATTTCTTCTTCTATCTGACACTCTTCAGCGACGGCTGCTAGGAGCGGGACCTACGCGAGGACTTCGTTGATCACGTGGCCGTGCACGTCGGTGAGTCGCATCTCGCGCCCGCCGAAAGGCACGGTCAAGCGTGTGTGATCCACGCCAAGCAGATGCAGCATCGTGGCATGCAGGTCGTGGATCTCCAGGGGCCTTTCGATGGCCTTGTAGCCGTATTCATCAGTCTGCCCGAGGGTCATGCCGCCCTGGACGCCGCCGCCGGCCATCCACATGGAGAATCCAAAGGGGTTGTGATCGCGGCCGTTGGTCCCTTGGGCAAATGGCGTGCGTCCGAACTCGGCACCCCATATGACGAGTGTCTCGTCGAGCATGCCTCGGCGCTTGAGATCTGCAAGCAGTCCCGCGATCGGCTGATCCACCGCTCTTGCGTTGGACTCATGCGATGTGCGGAGGTTGGCGTGTTGATCCCATCGATCGTTGCCGCCGATAGCCGGGCATGTGAGCTCAATGAAGCGCACGCCGCGTTCGACGAGCCTGCGCGCGAGCAAGCATTGCATCGCGTATGTGCGTGTGGGGGCGAAGTCTGAGTCCAAGCCGTAGAGCGACTTGGTTTGCTCGCTCTCGCCTGTGATATCCATCAGTTCGGGCACCGCCGATTGCATCCGAAACGCGAGTTCGTAGTTCTCGATCGCGGCTTCGATCGCCGAGTTCCCGCCCGTGCGGGCTCGCATGCCCTGATCGAGTTGCGCGATGAGATCGAGCTTGTTTCGTTGGAGTTCCGGCGTGGCTTCGCGCGGCTGGACGTTCGCGACCGCCTCACCCGCGGGCTTGAAGATCGAGCCCTGGTGGGTCGCGGGTAAGAAACCCGAGCCGAAGCACTCCAAGCCGCCTGGCGGGATGAGCCCACCGTTGAGCACGACGAAGCCCGGCAAGTCTTGAGACAAGCTGCCAAGCCCATAGCTTGACCACGCTCCCATGCTCGGGCGGCCGGAGAGCCCGAGCCCGGTGTGCAGGAAGTAGTTGGCGTTTGTGTGTTCAGAGAACGGGCTGGTCATGGAGCGCACGACACACAAATCATCGGCGTGGCGACCGACGTGCGGGAACAGGTCGGAGACTTCCAGGCCCGACTGGCCATAGCGGCGAAACTTCCAGGGTGAGCCCAGGGTGTTGCCGATGTTGTCGAACTGGGTTGCCTCGATGTTCATGGCAAAGGGCTTGCCGTTTTCTGCTTGCAAGCGTGGCTTGGGATCGAACGTGTCGACCTGGCTTGGTCCGCCGTCCATGTAGAGGAAGATCACGCTCTTTGCGCGTGGGCGGTGGTGGGGGAGCAGGAGTGAGTCTTTGCCCGCCATGCCCGGCACGACCGATGCGAACGCCTTGTCGCCGACCAAGCCGGCGAGTGCGAAGCCGCCGAAGCCGCAGACCGCTTGGCGCAGCAGTTCGCGCCGGGTCTGGGGAGTCTGGATGTATCTGCCGCAATGCGCCATGATCGTCCTAGCGAAGGAATACGAACTCTTTAAGATTCAGGAATACATGGGCGAGGTCTGCCCATGCCGAGGCTTCGGGGTCATCGCTCTTGCCCGTTGTTTCGTGCATGAGGGTTTGCTCGGTAACGAACGAACTTGCCGCGGAAAGCTCTTTTCTCGATGGCCCCCGTCCGAGGACGAGTTCATACAACCGGATGACGCGGAACCCGGCGTCCTCCTGCTCGGCCATCACGCGTTGGGCGAGGAGCGCCGCTTGCTCGGCGACGAACGGATCGTTGAGCAAGATGAGCGATTGCGCGGGGACGTTGGAGACCGAGCGTTTTCCAATGGTGGAGTGGGGGTTGGGTGTGTCGAACGCCTGCATCATGGGGCTCGGGAAGTTTCGGCGGATCTCTTGGTAGATGCTCCGCCTGCCGTTGCCATCGAGCGGGCCACTGCGCCCGGGCCGGCCCCGGCCGGTCATGAAGCCAGTGAGGTGTAAGGGCACGCTCGGGCCGTACATCTCTTCGTTTAAGCGTCCGGAGATGAGGAGGATGGCATCGCGAATGGACTCGCCATCGAGGCGTCGGGGTTCGCGGACTGAGAGCAGCAGGTTGCGCGGGTCTATTTCGAGTGCTTGGGCTTCGGGCGGGCCGCTGCTCATGCGATAGGTGTCGCTCAGGACGATCTCGCGCACGAGTGCTTTGAGAGACCAGTCCATTTCAGTCGTGAATCGATGGGCGAGATGATCGAGCAGCTTTGGATGCGTGGGGCTCTTGCCGAGCAAGCCAAAGTCGTCGGTGGATTCGACGATGCCGCGGCCGAAGAGGTGGTGCCACACGCGATTGACCGCGACGCGAGAGGGGAGCGGGTTGGAGGGATCCAGGAGGGTTCGTGCGAGTTGCTGGCGTCCGCTTCCGTTTGCGATCGACATCGACGGGTCGGCACAGAACGCGCCGAGGAAGCCGCGCGGGGCGGGTTCGCCGGGGGTTTTGTGGCCGCCGCGGACATAGATGTGTCCGTCGTATCCGGTGCCGTCGGTCATGGCGGTGACGCGCATCGGGTTGGCGAGATTGTTTTCGAGTTGCTCGATCGAGGCAATGGCTTGTAAGACAGATTCGTCCAGCCCGTCCGCCTGGTCGATCGCGATCAGTCGGTTCGCGACAGCTAGTCCCAGCGCGTCGGGCTTTGCGACACGCACGTTCTCGAGTGACTGGCCGTAGGTCTGGGCGAGGTCAGCGAGCGTTGCATCGGATTCGCCGAGCCCGCCGAGCGCATCCTGCCAGGAGCTTTCTTGGGGTGCTCGATCTTCTGGCAAGTAGACCAGCCGCTCTACTGCGATGGAGTTAAAGGCTTCGTCGTCGATGATCTCGTAATGCGCTCGCAGCCCGATCCACTTGCGCACATCATGGACGTGCCAGGTCCAAGAAGACGCGTTCACGACGATCTTGGCGCGTTCGAAGAGCAGTCCGTTGTGCTCGTCCATGGTGTAGCCGTGAACGATGACACGGAGGACACCCTTGCCGCGGGCGCGGGTCGCGAGGAAGGGCTCGGTGATTTGAAATGTCGGCGATCGGAGCGTGCCGACGAGTTTGGCGGAGATCGCTCCAGAATCGACGCATTGGGCGTCGCTCAGGCGAAGTTCTCGGCCGATGACATCGCCCGGTGCGGTGAGGCCTCGGCTCATCGCCCAGCCTGTTGCGAACCAATCGCCAAGGACGGTTTCGCCAAAGTCCTCGAGGAGCGTGCCGGTTTGCGTGGAGGGTGCCGGCGGCTTGTTCGTGTCGATCAGACCTTGCGGGTCGCTTCCGCCCGCGGCGACCGCGCCAACCCACGGTGATAATGGATCGGAGGCGTCATCGGGATTGACGTCTTGGAGCGTTTGGACCCATGCGCGGAGCAATGACTCATCCACGCCGCGTTCTTGGGCCACGGTCTCGATCGATCGGCTCGCGGGGCGATCCGGCCTCGGCTCATCGCTTAAGACGACTTCGTCGATCGCGGTGTTTCCCCATCCGCCGGTGGCTTCATCGATAATTTCGATAGTTGCGTTCTTGCCTTGCAACTCGCGCAGGTCGAATCGCTCCGTTCGGAGCTTGTGGCCGTTGCGTCCGGTTGCCTGACGTACGACCTCGCCCTCGACAATGACCCGAAGACCGGTGCGGCCCGGATGGTTGCCGCCGCCGATCAGGAAGTGCAGGTAGTTGTGGTCGATCTCAAAGGAAGGGCTGGTGAGCTTGCCGACTAACGCGTCGGTCTGGGCGGTGTCGCGCCCGTGGAGAGGGCGGTGGGTGTTGAGCAGGAATGCGCCTTTGGCGGTGCCCTCGCCGTGGAGCGGCTCGTTCTTGACCGGTGCGGGGCCGTCGGCGAACGCCTCGCCCTCGATGGTCCAGCGCGCGTAGGTGCCGTCGTCGAAGCGATCGATGACGTGATCTCGTGCGATCGCCGGGGACTCTCCATCGGCCGGTTCACCGCGCATGACCTCGGCCGAGGCGAGCAATAGATTCGCGACTTCGTTTCCATCGGGGATCGCGTCGCGAAGGCCGCCGTTGGTTACCCAGTCGGCCGCGGTCTGTTGGAACGCGTCCATTTCTGCCGCCGATCGCGAGATATGTCCGCCCGGATCGAGGTACGCATCCTGGCGGCGGGAGCTCTGGATGAAGGACGCGAGGCCGTAGTACTCGCGGGTCAGGATCGGATCGAACTTGTGATCGTGGCATCGCGCGCAGCTCACGGTGGTTGCCATGAGTGCCTTGGAGAACACGTCGAGTTGGTTGTCTATGCGGTCGGCTTCATCCTGGACCACATCCACCGGCGAGTGCGTGCCCTGGCTCAGCCACCAGAAGCCGGTGCCGATGATCGATTCGTTGTAGCCCTCCTGGGGATGGCGACGCGGCTCGGAGACCAGATCGCCCGCGATGTGCTCGGTGACAAACTGGTCATAGGGCACATCGGCGTTGAGCGCACGAATCACGTAGTCGCGGTATTGCCAGGCATTGCGGATCGGATAGTCAAACTCGTGGGCATAGGTCTCGGCGTAGCGCATCAGGTCGAGCCAATGCCGAGCCCAACGCTCGCCGAAACGGGGGGAGGCGAGCAGTCGATCGACGAGCCGCGGGTATGCGTCCTGGTTTGTGTCGGCGAGGAATGCTTCGATCTCGCTTGGGGTCGGAGGCATGCCTGTGAGATCGAATGAAAGCCTGCGAATGAGCGTTCGCTTGTCTGCTGGACCGGCCGGCTTGAGACCGGCTTCGACCAACCTTGAGCGCACAAAGGCGTCGATCGGATTTGCTTGCCAGCCCGGGTTGTCGACGGTTGGCACGCGCGGATTGCCGACGGGTTCGAGCGACCAGTGGCGTTCGTACTGCGCGCCTTGAGAGATCCACTGGCGCAATGTTGCGATATCTTGGTCCGTAAGCGGCTCGGCCTCGGCGGGCATGCGCCGATGGGGCTCGTGGGCTTCGATCCGCGCGATCAACAGGCTCGCGTCGGGATCGCCCGGTACGATCGCGGCGGGGCGGTTGCCGCGTTTCGCCGTTGCGTGCTCAAAGGTATCGAGGCGCAGGGCGGCTTTGCGGGTGCTGGGGTCGAAGCCGTGGCAGGCTAAGCAGTTGCCGACGAGGATGGGGCGTACATCGTTGCCGAAGCTCACGTTGTCGGGTTGCAGCGAGGGAAGCTCAGATTCGAATGAGGGCACAGCTTGTCGGCGGACTGCGCCAACGCCGACCATCGCGCCAATAGCCAGACAAACCGGCAGCAGCCAGAGTGCCCCGCTTCGCCAACTTGCCACTGTGCTCATCATGAGAGAGCAGTATAGTGCCGAGGCCTTCGAGCGCAAAGCGGGGAATTCGGGCGTCGCGAAGTCCTATCCGGCAACCCGCGGCTCTGAACTCCGGCGATCACCGGTAGGGCTCTTGATTCGATTCCAGGGCATCTTTGCGAGCGCCTTGGCCATGCCGCACCAGCCCGTGGTGCCGGCGAAGACGAGGCCGCAACCGATGAACGCGGGGAGTATGAGCAGCCAAGGCGAAACGAATGCGCCGAGCGCGACGCCCAAGGCGACCAATGACCCAGCGGTGATCTGGACTTGGCGCATTACATCTAGTTTCGGCCCAGAGGATGAGCGTTCGCATGGTCGTCCGCTGGCTTTCCACGCGTCGATGCCGCCGGCCAGGTGGAACGCGGGGCTGTCTGCTTGCGCGAACCGCTCGGCGGCGGTCTTCGATCGCACGCCTGTCCGGCAATGGAATACCACTCGCTTGTCTGCATGGGCTGATCGGAGTTGATCGGGATCGAGCTTGGCGAGTGGCCCGTGCGTAGTGCCTGGGATGCTCTCGCTTGCGCGTTCGAAGTCTTCGCGAACATCGATGAGGACGGTGTCCCCTTCGCTCAACCAGCTCTCGAGCATCTCGGGGTCTACTTCAACGACGCTTGCCTGGTCTGATGTTTCTCTGGTCACCGGGGTCTCCCTCTAATGCTCTGCAGTCTCCAACTCCCACGCGAGGATGCCACCCTTGAGGTTGACCACCTGGAATCCCTGGCGTTGCAGGAACGCCGCCGAGCGTGCCGAGCGAATGCCGGTTCGGCAGTTGATCAGGATCCTCGCATCGCGCGGTACTTCTTCCAGCCGAGAGGCCAAACGGGTATGGGCGATGTTGATCGCGCCCGGCAAACGGCTTTCTGCGAACTCGGTCGCTCGGCGAACATCAAGCACCTGCGTTTGCTCGGCTTCCATCATCCTCGCCGCTTCGCTCGCGTCGACTTGCGCGGTGGCAACCAGCGCGTGCGTGCCGTCGGCGTAGAGCTCCAACTGCGATGCATCAAACCAGCCACGGATGTTGTCCAGGCCGACCCGAACCAACTCTCGAACAGCTCGATCCACGAGCCCGGGCTCAATGATGAGATAGATCGCGTCGTTCTCTGCGATAAACGACCCGGCGTCGGTATTGAAAGAGCTTTCCAGGCCAATCGAGAGCGCTCCGGGGACATGGCCGGATGCAAATGCCTCCCATGGGCGCGTATCGATCAAGGCGCTGGCCTTTGTGTCCAGCCGCCGAAGTTCCTCGGGCGACATCTGCTCGGGCGTGGGCAGCTTGCCGAGCACCTTCGGGCCTTCCTTGTTGACGCGCTTCATGGTCGCGAAGTACAACGGTGGCTCGGGTTGTCCGCTGAGGATGAAATCGACAAATCCCTGCTCATCGCCCGCTGCGCGGATCGCGGGGTTGAAGCGTCGTTCGTAGCCAACGGTGCTCATGGGGACGGCGCCGAGAGCCTTGCCGCACGCGCTGCCTGCGCCATGCGCGGGCCAGACTTGGACGAAGTCGGGGATTGCGTCGAGCTTACGGACCGTCCGGAACAGGCGTCGCGCCGAGGGCTCTCGCGCCCCGGCTTGGCCCGCGGCGGTTTCTAGAAGATCCGGGCGGCCGAGATCGCCTACGAACACAAAGTCGCCGGTCGCGATCGCGATGGGTTCGTCTGCGCCGCCGCCGCGATCGGTCACCAGGAACATGATGTGCTCGGGCGTGTGCCCGGGAGTGTGGATGGTGCGAAACTGGATCTGGCCGATGGAGAAGCTGTCGCCGTCTTTGAGCAGCCGGTGCTCGTAGCTCCCGCCGCCAGTTTTCTTGTCGAGCCACTGGTACTTCCAGTCGGCATCGCCCTCGTCGGACACGTACACGGTGCAGCCGACGCGCTCGGCGAGCTCTCTGGATCCAGACACGAAGTCTGCGTGGATGTGCGTCTCGGCGACCGCGATGATCCGCAGCTCATTCTCCCGCGCGAGATTGATGTACCTGTCGACATCCCGCTCGGGGTCGATCACGATCGCCTCGCCCGAGCGCTGACAGCCGATTACATACGCGGCCTGCGCGAGCCCCTCGTCATAGATCATCCGCATGAACATGCCGGTCTCCCAAGCGTCACTTTCTCACACCCTATTCTAGAACCGACGCTACCCTGCCTCCGTGGCAAAACGCACCAAGAAACCAAAGACCCCGAAGGAGATCCCGCTCGAGGCGACTCCCTACAGGCCCTATTCCCATGCTCCACACCTGGGCGACATCGTCGGCCAGGACCGGGCGCTTGCCATCCTGGACAGTGCCGTGCAATCGGGCAAGGTGCACCACGCCTGGATCTTCCAGGGCCCCGAGGGTGTCGGTAAGTTCTCAACCGCTCTGGCACTCGCTCGGGTTCTGCTCGATCCAAGCTCTGCGGTGGATCTCTCTGGCCAGATCCGGCCGGACCCAGAGAGCCAGACTCAGCACCTAATCGAGGCCGGGGCTCATCCTGACCTGCACGTGATTCGGCGGACACTCGCGGTCTACAGCCGCGATGCCCGCACCCGTGGGGCGAAGCAGACCAACATTCCGTTGGACGTCATCCGCGAGTTTCTGCTCGAACCGGCGGCTCGCACCAGACAACTCTCCGGCGAAAGCCCAGTCCACAAGGTCCTGATCGCCGATGAGGCTCACCACTTGGCTCCGGCGGGTCAGAACGCGATGCTCAAGACCCTGGAAGAGCCGCCCGAGGGGACTGTCATCATCTTGATCACGAGCCGAGAGTCTCGGCTGCTGACGACGGTTCGGAGTCGTTGCCAACGCGTGGCGTTTGCGCCGCTCGATCAGTCGGCCATGCGAGAAGTGCTTGCAAAACAGGGCGTGGAGCCGAGCCCTTGGCTTTTGGAGATGGCCGATGGCTCGCCGGGCGAGTTGCTGCGGATGACCGATCTGGGGATCGATGATTGGCAACAAACGCTGGAGCCCATGCTTGAGGAACTTGCCCGGGGGCGGTTTCCGGTGGCGTTTGGGACAGCCACGGCCGCGCTTATCGAATCTGCTGCCAAGGCCATGATCGAGGGCGACTCGCGTGCGAGCAAGGAATCGGCGAATCGCGAGGCATTGGCAATTCTCCTGCGGATCATCGCCAAGACAGCCCGCAACGCGATGCTCGCCCAGCCCGATCATGCCGAGCTTTGGGCCGGGGCTGCTGAAGCGATCCGCTCGGCTGAGATTCTTGTTGTTCAGAATGTCAACATGGCCTTTGTCATGGACCGGCTCGCGCTGGGCTTGCATGATGCGCTGGCGGGCCAGGCGGTCTAAGGACTCTCATCCCGTGAGGTCGCGTCAAAGCCGTTGTCGGTACGCGATGGGGCCCAATTCCTAATTACCGCCCGACCTGGAGAAGGCGGGGTGAACCCCCGCCCTAGAATCCGGAGCCAAGGACTGGTCCCCGATGGTCCGGATCTGGCAGCAGCAACGCGCAAACAAGTAAGGAGGCGCGTCATCGATCACTCTTACGTGGCAACAAAGCCCTCTAATGCACTGATAGCTCCGAACCCCGGCGATGCGCTTGGCGTTGCTATTGCCGGCCTGGAGTACTACCTCCCCGAAGAAGTTATCACCAACGCCGACCTTGCCACCATGGTCGATACGTCCGACGACTGGATTGTCGCTCGCACGGGTATCCATCAGCGCCATCGGGCCTCGACCACGCAAGCAACGAGTGACCTCGCGATCCACGCGGCGCGCGGTGCCCTTGAGCGAGCGGGTCTGAACGCGACCGAGCTCGACATGATCCTCGTCGCGACCGCAACGCCCGACTCGCCCGTTCCGGCGGTCTCTTGCATTATCCAAGAGGACCTTGGCGCAAAGCAAGCCGCGGCGATGGACCTTGGCGCAGGGTGCTCAGGATTCCTGTTCGCGTTGCATACCGCCGCTTGCTTTGTTCGCGCCGGCGCAGCCCAGCGTGTCCTGGTTGTCGGCGCAGAGACCTTGACTCGGGTTACGGATTACTCCGACCGGCGTTCGTGCATTCTGTTCGGCGATGGCGCGGGTGCCGCGGTGGTGACGTCGTGCGATGCGATCGAGCCCAGCCGCGAGGCGAATCTGCAAACACCCCCGGGCGATCGGCTCGAACTGCTCTATTCGTGGCTCGGCACCGACGGCGGGCACGCGCATCTCATCGAGATTCCCGGTGGGGGCAGCCGCCA
>JAJDDL010000015.1 GCA_029260335.1 Phycisphaerales bacterium
CGGCCTGCTCGCAGGCGCGGGGTTTGTGGTCCTCAACAACTCCGCTCCCAGCCAGACAGAAGGGATGGACCGCGCGGTCTATTTCATCTGCCAGAACGACGCGTGCAACAACAGGTTCGAGATGACGATGCGCGACTACGCCCGCGAACGCGTCGATGGCTCGCCCCCTTGCCCCCAGTGCGATCAGCGGCGCGTCAAACAGGCGTCGGTCTGCGAGGCGTGCAACGGGTACGTCGAGCTAGTGCTCCACGCGTCGCTCCCACCCGAGTGCCCCCACTGTGGACATGCGTTCGTCGAAAACGCCCAAGGCGTCCGCGAAACCCAAGCCGAGCACGAGCTTTTGCACAATGTCGAGGGCGGCTAGACCTAGAGCGTCATAAGTTCAATCTAGTTGGACTCGTCACGCTCTAGCCCGATACGTGCTTGCGCACATCATCGAGCAACTTCTCGGCCTTGGCGCGATCGGAAGCCTCGGCGATGAGCCGCAGAATCGGCTCGGTATTGCTCGCTCGCACATGCACCCACGCCTTGGCGCCGGGCCAATCGATCCGCACGCCGTCTTGCGTGTCGATGACAGCATCGGCGTCGCCTGCAAACGCCGACGCAATCCGCTCGATCGTTGGATTCGCATCGGCCTTGCTCGCAAGCGGCTGTTTCTGCTTCACGATGTCATAGCTCGGCATGTCGGCGACGAGCTGGCTCACGCTCTTACCCGTACGGGCCATGAGCGCGAGCGTGAGGGCCATGGCGCTGAGGCTGTCTCGCACGTAGGTGACCTGGGGCCAGATGACCCCGCCGTTGCCCTCACCGCCGAGAATGACGTCGTGGCCTTGTGCGCGGAGCTTCTTCATCATCTCGACGACGTTTGCCTCGCCGACGGCGGTGCGGACCACGCGTGCACCGTGGCGCTGCGCGACGTCGTCGATCATGCGGCTGGTGGAGAGGTTGACGCAGATGATCGGGGCGTCTTGCGTGCCTGAATCACGAGCAACACGCGCTTGCAAGAGCGCCTCGGCCGCGAGCACAAGCGTGTACTCCTCACCGATGTATGTGCCATTCTCATCGACGATGGCGAGGCGGTCGGCGTCGGGATCCTGGGCGAAACCGATGTTGGCTTTGAGGCCGGGGACGGCATCGCAGAGGCCGCCCTCTTCGGAGAGGTTTTCTTTGGTGGGCTCCGGTGGGTGCGGGAAGATGCCCGACCAGTCGCCAGCGAGTTGCGTGAACCGTGCGGGCGTCCCATTGAAGAAGACCTTGACCGTATAGCTTCCGGACGCATTCACAGAGTCGACGACCACGCCTACCTCGTTGTCCTCCCCGAACATCACTTCTTCGCAATGCGCTTCGAAATGCTCTTCCATTGCCTCCTTGACCTTAAGGCAATGCGAGTCCTCCACGTCGTGGGTCACAGTTGAGTCAAGGAGGTCCCTTTGTTGGATGTACGACACCGCGTCCGCGTGAAACGCATCCACAATCTCCTGCGCTACTTCGGCGGGGGGTGCGCTTGCCTGCGGAACTGAATCGCAAGGAGACCCTCGTCCGTCGCTCTCGGCTCCCCAAGCCGCGGGCCGGAGAAGAATTTTGAGTCCATTCCACTCCTGCGGGTTGTGGCTTGCGGTTACGACCAACGCCGCGTCCGCGTTCCGAGAGTCGATGAAGACCCCCGCGCTGGGCGTCATCGCGACACCTTGACGTTGGACACGGCATCCAGTTGCGAGCAAGCCGCTGATCGCTGCGGTGTAGATCGCTTCGCCTCCTGCACGGCCATCTCGGGCAACATGCACATAAGGGTTGCGATCGGTCTTGGTCCGCAACCACGTCCCAAACGCCGCGGCGTACCGCATCGCGACCTCCGGCGTGAGGCTCTCGCCGACGATGCCGCGTAAGCCGCTGACTCCGAGCATGAGGGGGGCGTCTGGCATGAGGCCATGGTAGTGTGCAACCAAGGCCGAAAAGAGGCCCTGGCGCAAGCCTGGGCTCTTGGATCTACCGCATCCCCCGGTGCATTGGACAATCCCAAAGCCCAGGCTTGCGCCAGGGCCTCCTTTGTGAGGAGCCCCTACGCTCGGATATGTACACCATCGCCGTCCATCGGGAGTTCTGTGCCGCCCATTCGCTGACGATCGGCGGGCATGTGGAGCCGTTGCACGGACACAACTGGAAGGTCGAAGCCGTGATCGAGGGCGAGCGACTCGACGACGACGGCCTGCTTTGCGATTTCCACGCCGTGGAGGCGGTCCTGGATGAGATCATCGCCCGATTCAACAACCAGAATCTGAACGAGACCGCCCCTTTCGATCGGCTGAATCCGTCCGCGGAGCATGTCGCCAGACATCTCGCCGAGGGGCTGCAGAATGCCCTGGGCTCGGCGAAAGTGGCCTCGGTGAGCGTCTCGGAGGCCCCGGGCTGTGTGGCGACGTATCGTCCATAGATGAGGAAGCCGGACAAGCCCAAAAAGACTCGCAACGGCACCAAGCCTGTGGACGTGGACCGCTTCGCCGAGCAAGGCGAGCCCATGCGGGTCCCGCCGGAGTTGTTCTTCAATCGCGACCTGTCATGGCTGGAGTTCAACCATCGGGTGCTCGCCCAAGCCGAGCGCGAAGATATCCCGACGCTCGAACGGGTGCGGTTCTGCGCGATCTTCGCGAGCAACCTCGACGAGCTCTTCATGAAACGCGTCGGCCTGCTCAAGCGGCTGATCGACGAGCACTCGGGCGCAACAAGCCACGACGGCTTGGGGCCCGCCGAGCAGCTGCAGCGGGTGCGCAAACGGGTCTTGACACTCCAAGGCGAGTTGGACAGGATCTACCACGATTGCCTCTTGCCGAAACTCGCAGAAGATGGGATCGACATCCTCCGGGTCAAGGATCTGCCGGACGAGGATCGCGAGCGGCTCGATACCTGGTTCCGCTGGAATGTGTTCCCGATTCTGACGCCGTTGGCGGTCGATCCGGGGCACCGATTCCCGTTCATCTCGAATCTCTCCACAAGCCTCGGCGTCTTGCTCGCCAAGCCCGGCAGCAGCGAGTCGCATTTCGCGAGACTCAAGATCCCCGGCGTGATTCCGAACCTCGTGCCGGTGGACAATCCCGCCGGTTCGATCGAGGACCAATCCCGGTTTGTCTTCCTGGATGACATCGTGGCGTCGAACCTGGACGATCTGTTCCCGGGGATGGAAATTAAGGAAGTCATGCCGTTCCGGGTGACGCGATCGGTCGCGGTCGAGATCGAGGACCAGGAGGTCGCCGACCTGCTCGAGCATGTCGAGCAAGAGCTGAAGATGCGCCGGTTTGCCGACGCGGTGCGGCTGGATGTGCCCAAGGACTCGCCCAAAAAGATCGTGGAGATTTTGCGCCTGGGCCTTCACCTGGATCCCGAAGACGTGTACGAGACGTTCTTGCCCCTGGACTACACGGACCTGTACCCGCTGGCGGATTTAGACCGCCCGGACCTGCGCGATGAGCCTTGGTCGCCCGTGACCCCGCCGCGGATCGCCGAGGTGTCGGGCGATTTGTTCGACGAGATCAAACGCGGCGACATCGTCGTGCACCACCCTTACGAGAGCTTCCGCACGAGCGTCGAGAGGTTCATCGCTCGGGCGGCACGCGATCCGGACGTGCTGGCGATCAAGCTCACGCTCTATCGCACGAGCCCGGACTCGGCATTTATCCCCTCGCTCGTCCGCGCGGTCGAGGCGGGTAAGCAGGTTGCGGTGTTAGTGGAACTGCGCGCGCGATTCGACGAGCATCGCAATGTGCGGTTTGCACGCCAGCTCGAAAAGGCAGGCGTGCACGTGGCCTACGGCGTGGTCGGGCTCAAGACCCACTGCAAGTGCGCCCTGGTCGTCAGGCGCGAAGGCGAAACTCTGCGCTCATATGCCCACATCGGCACGGGCAACTATCACCCCAAGACCGCGCAGCTCTACACCGACCTTGGCCTGTTCACCGCAGACTCGGCGATTACCGAGGACGTCGTGCAACTGTTCAACTACCTCACCGGCCGGTCTACCCAACACGTGTTCGACCAGCTCGTTGTCGCGCCGGATAAAATGCGCATCGCATTCTGCGATCTGATCGATACCGAGATCGAGAACGCGGGCAAGGGCCTGCCGGCACGGATCATCGCGAAGATGAACTCGCTCGAAGATCGCCAGATCACGATGAAGCTCTACGAAGCTTCGCGGGCGGGCGTGGATATCAAGCTGTTTGTCCGGGGGTTCTGTTGTCTGAAGCCGGGCGTGCCGGGCGCGAGCGAGAATATCAGCGTGAGCTCGGTGGTGGGACGCTTCTTAGAACACTCGCGTTTCTTCCACTTCGCTGATGGCCAAGAAGAGCCCCGCGATGGCGTCTGGCTCATCGGCTCGGCGGACTGGATGTATCGCAACCTGAATCGGCGCGTCGAAGCGTGCGTGCCGGTACGCGATCCCGTGGCTCGCGAACGGCTGGCGCGGCTCGCCGAGATCGTCGATCGCGATCGGGTCAACGCGTGGGATCTGAATACCGACGGGAGTTATACTCGGCGGGAAGTCGCAAGCGACGCAGAGCCGAACTCGCTTGAGGCGCTCGGGACATTCCATTCGCTGATGCGGCTCATGCGCGATGAGCCGGTCGAGTTCTAGAGTGTTTCAGAGCCGCGTGCGCGAACACGCGGACCTTGTACGCCCAGCCTAGGTCGCTAGCAGCCCAGGCTATATCGATCGAGATAGCCAAAGAAGTCCTCGGCGTCGATATCACCGTCGCTATCAATATCAGCGAGCGCGTCGCCGACGGCAAAGAAGTCAA
>JAJDDL010000141.1 GCA_029260335.1 Phycisphaerales bacterium
GCCTCGGTATGGGATGGGGCTCAGGAAGGGCGCGTCGGTCTCGACCATGATGCGATCGTGCGGCACGAGCTTCGCCGCCGCTTGGACTTCTTTGGCGTTGGGGTAGGTGACGACGCCCGTGAATGAGATCATCGCGCCGAAATCGAGACATTTGCGCGCATCGGACTCATCGCCTGTGAAGCAATGGAACACAAAGCGAGCGGGATCGAGGCTTGAGGATCGCAAGATCGGGATGAGATCGTCGAAGGCCTTGCGGCAGTGCAGGACGATGGGCAGATCGACGCCTGCTTCTCTTTGAGACTCGATAAACGCCAGTTGCTCGGCAAGGACTGTGTGTTGGATGTCCTTGGGCGGCTTGTCATAGTGGTTGTCGAGCCCGAGTTCGCCCCAGGCGACGCACTTGGGATGCCGCGCGGCTCGGGCGAGGGCGGCCCAATCGTGGGGTCCTTTGTCGGCGTAAAGCGGGTGGACACCTGCGCTGCACCAGACGTTCTTGAACAGATCGGCGACGTGGACGCATTCATCGACGTTCTGGGTCGTGGTGCAGATGGTGATGAGGCCCTCCACGCCCACGGCCTTGGCTTCCTGGACCACGCCCTCGATGTCCTCGGCAAAGTCGGGGAAGGTCAGATGGCAATGGGAGTCGATCACGCCCAGACGGTAGGCAGCGGGGCCGTGCGGTCCCGGTAGAATGAACCAGGAGATCCGCCATGCGAACATTGGGTGTCGAGCAAACCGAGGGCTTTGGGAGTTGGGTGTCCAGGGCAAAGCTGTGCGTGATCGGCACGCTTGCGCTGGCGGTTTCGCTCGCTCGCGCCGTGGAGGAACCGTATGACCTCTGGTATGTGATCGAGATCGATGGGCAGCGAGCGGGTTGGTATCACGAGAAGGTAGAGATCGATGGGGATCTGGTGACGACTGTCTCCGACACGTCGATGAGCATCCGGCGTGGGCCGAGCACGGTGACGATCGGTATTGAGAGTTCCTTTGTGGAGACCGACCGGCACGAGCCCAAGCGATGGGAGACGAGCATCTCGATGGGCAGCACGCCTGTCGTGCGGGTCTATACATTCGGCGAGGATGGCGTTGAAGTCACGACCACCGAGGGTGGTCAAGCGAGCACGCGCGTCACGAACGCTCCAGAGGGCAACTGGCTCACCCCCGGCGGGATTCGTGAGTTCGCACGATCGCGTTTGGCTTCGGGGGCCGACGAGATCACGTATGGCGGGCTGGATCCGATGCAGCAACTGACGCCCGTTCAATCGACAGTGCGCGGGTTCTCCGACGCGAGTGTTGATGTTCTGGGTCGGACTGTCCAAGCGATCCGGGGCGAGTTGATCAGTTCGGCGACGCCCGGGGTGAAGTCGATCGTGTTCATGGATGATGCCGGGCGACTGCTGCGGACCGAGGTTTCGATCGCGGGGATGCATGTCGTGACGCTTGCGGCGGACAAAGAGCTGGCGCTGGGCGAGTTGGACCCGCCGGAACTGATGGCGCGGACGTTTGTGCGCACGGCTCGGCCGATCGCGCGGGCGAGGCGGACGAGTGATGCGACGTATCTGCTCCGGGTGGATGACGGGGAGTTGATAGATCTTCCCGAGACTTCTGCGCAGACTGTAGAGCGGATTGATGCGAAGACCATTCGGGTGCGGGTGCGCAAGCCGGGGCGGTTCGAGGCTGGCTTGGCACCGACGAGCGAAGAAGGAACGCTCGATGCTTCGAGCATGCTCAACTGGAAAGATGAGAAGATCCAAGAGCTTGCTTCGAAGGCCGGCGGCGGCGCCCAGATGCCGGATTTGCGTCGGGCGGAGTTGATGCGAAAGAGCGTGCATCGACATATCAATGCGAAGGACCTGGGCGTTGGGTTTGGCAGCGCGTCGGAGGTCGTCAGATCACGGCAGGGAGATTGCTCGGAGCATGCGACGCTGTTGGCGGCGATGTTGCGAGCCGAGGGGATCCCGTCGCGTGTGGCGAGCGGTTTGGTTTACGCCGACGGATTTCTGGGAGAACGAAACATCTTCGGGTATCACATGTGGACCCAGGCGCTCGTCGAGGTTGAGGGCCAGAAGCGTTGGGTCGATCTGGACGCGACGCTTGGGGCGTCGAACGCGTTCGATGCGACGCATATCGCGTTGGTGCTCTCGACGATGGCAGATGATGAGGGAAGCAACGCGCTGGTTCGTCTGGCGCCGTTGCTTGGTCGGCTGGAGGTCGAGATTGAGAGCGTGGAGTGAGCGAACGCGACGGCAACCCCTTGCCCCCACTACCCGCGCGTCCTACTGATGGACACAAGGGCACGTTTGGGACGGTGACGATTATTGGTGGACGCGATGATCCGGATGCGTGCATGATCGGGGCGCCGGCGCTGGCGGCTCGCGCTGCGCTGCGCACCGGATGCGGCCTCGTGCGACTGGTCATGGGCAGGTCGATCCTTGCGCACGCGATCGAGGTGGAGCCGGGGGCGACGGGAGTTCCTGTTGCGTTCGATGCGCAGGGCGCGATCGAGCCACACGCGATGACGGCGCGGGTGGATGAGGCGGCACGGGCCTCGACGTGCCTCGTGGTTGGGCCTGGGCTTGGGATGGGCGAGGCATCGCAAGCCGCGACGTTGCGGGCAATCCAGCAGGAGGATGTACCGGTCGTGCTCGATGCCGATGCGCTGAGCGTTCTGGCGACGATTGACGAGCTAAATCGGGAGTTGCGTGCGAGGCTGATCCTGACGCCCCACCCGGGTGAGTTTCAGCGGCTTGCGTCATCGCTTCGGATCAGTGATAGGCCCAAGAGTGACGATGATCGCGCAGAAGCGACCGCTGCTCTCGCTCAGCGATTGGGTTGCATCGTTGTGTTGAAGGGCCATCGGACGGTGGTGAGCGATGGGCTGCGTGCGTGGACGTGCGAGCGGGGCGGGCCCTGGCTCGCGACCGCGGGGACCGGGGACGTGTTGTGTGGGGTCATCGCCGGGCTAATCGCCCAGCATGGAGAGCCGGTCCCGATGGCGGGATTGAGCGATGAGATGCGTGCGCGGATGCCGAGCGACCCGGTCCGGCCGCTGAGCTTGTACGATGCGGCGAGGCTTGGAGTTTCGCTCCACGCTCAAGCGGGCGATGCGTGGAGCGCGCACGCGAATGCTCGCGGCGGGATGCTCGCGCGCGAGTTGTGCGATTGGTTGCCCGGGGTTGTTGAAGAGGCTCGCGCGGACTAAGCCGAGCCTGGACGATGGACCTGCACGCGATCGCGGAGGCTATTCCTCAAGGCGACGCGGCGAGATCGAGGTGACCATGCGCAGGGCGTTGGCGCTCATATCGCTTCCGATCGTGTCGCCCTGAACGTCGTCTGCAAGCATGTTGATGTCGATCGTGGCGCGTCGGAGCCTGGGCCCGACCGCGTACTCGAGCGTGAAGTTGGCATCCAGGACCCGCCGCATGAGCGTGCGTTCGCTCGTGCTGACCAGGGCACCGCCCTCGTAGCGTTCGACGACCGAGCGGATCTCGTTGGGGCCGGTCTCGCCGACGACGGGCGTCAGTTGGATGGACCAGATCTCATAGGCATCGACGTCCGGATTGGGATCGACACGGAACTCGATCGTGTCAGACTCGATGATGGGCGTGAGGATGGGATTGACCGGAAACGGCCCGAAGCTCTCGCCCGTGCGGATAAGCGCGCCGAGGCGTTGCATAACCAGACGTGAGACGACGTGGCTGGACGCGGACTCGGTGGTGACCTTGTAAGACTTGAACGAGGCGTCAAGGGCGCCGAGGGTGGCGGTCAGCAGGAGGCTGCTGATCGTCATGGCGACGAGCATCTCGATGAGGCTGAACGCGCGACGGGATTGGAACTGATTCGAGCGAGTCATGATCGCGCTCCTTCGCGATAAGACGCGATGTCGATCTCGGCACTGAGGGGCAGGAGGATGCCGTCGGGCATCGCGGTGTCCGGGTTGAACTTCAACTCGATGCGGCCGTAGCCATGGAAGGGCACGGCGACGGACCCGGGAGGTTGAGCTTCAAAGGGTCCAACGTCTGCCAGGCCGTCCCCATCGGTATCCCACCCGACGATGCGCACGCCATCGACGATGGGGAGTTCCTGCGGGTCGAGGCTCTCGCTGTCGCCGTCGTCGGGGCCAAAGTAGCCGAGCGTGGTATTGAACAGTGCGGGGTTGCCGATCGGCTCTCCGAGCGGGTCCACGAGCGGCGCGAGGCCGAGCGTGGGAACGAATGTCATGAGCAGTGCGCCTTCGATCGTCGCGTTGCCGCGAACGTCGAGGA
>JAJDDL010000142.1 GCA_029260335.1 Phycisphaerales bacterium
CATCGGCGAGGAGTCGTTCTATCGAGATCTACAGAGCTTCTTGGATGCCCAAGACCTGGTGCTCTTTGAGAGCGTGGGTTGGGAAGGCGAACCGAGCGGGCTCAGCGTGCAAGAGGTCAAGACCATTGTGACCGAGCGACGTGCTCGCTTCTTGGGCACCGTGATCGACGAACAGCGCGGGCGCAATGGAACGTTCCCAGTTTCGCTTGTCGAGCTTGCCGAGGGGATGTCTGATGATGCGCTGTCGCTGGTCGAGGACTCATTCATTGACGCGTGGGGCAATCCCTTTGTGGTTGGTCGCATCGAGCATCAAGGCCGAGGCATCGCGCACGTGACGAGTTTGGGCGCAGATGGCGAGGTTGGCGGCGAGGGATACGACGCCGACATCATTACCAGTCCGCTCTTTGCGCCAAGCCCACCGCCGATCGAAGAGATGGGCGAGGGGATCCAGCAGCAGCTCGCCGATGCGCTCGACCTGGTCTTCCAGCTCGGCGCGATGAGTCACGACGGACCGAACTGGCGCAACAGCGATATGAGTGTGGACCAGTTGATCGAGCGGTTGGGCGGTCAGCCCGGCGGGGACGGAGAGGGCGGCGGAGACCCGATGTTCGACCTGCTCGCAGGCCGCGGCTTCCTGAGCAAGGTCGCGGGCGTGATGCTCAAGTTCGTCGGCGCGAGCCCTCGGATCCGGGAGCTGACCAAGGCGATGCTCGTGGACGTTGTCTCCCAAGCCGACGAGATTCTCAAGGCCCAGGGCGGGCCCATCGGCGAGATGATGGACGTGCTCGTGCACGATCGCAACGAGGTCGTGGTCGCGGATATCGAGGCGATTCTTGCCGACGAACCGGACGTGCGGTCGATCGCGGTGATCTATGGCGCCGGGCACCTGCCGGGGATTGAAGAGTCGATCCTGGGCCCAATGAAATACCAGCGTGCCGGGGCACGCTGGCTTTCTGCGATTGAGGTTGATCTGGGCGCTGTCGGGATTTCGCCCGGCGAGGCCAAGATGATGCGTCGGATGCTCCGGTCGAACATCGAACGCCAACTGGGTCGTTAGCGGCGCCGACGGCTCATGCCGACGAGGCCCAGGCTCAAGAGCGCCACGCTCGACGGAGCCGGGACGGGCGAAGACTCAAAGCCCCAGTTGTGGATCTGTGTGGTCTGCCATGCGGCGGTGCCTGCACCGGTGAAGCCGACCCACGCGGATCCGTCATCGCTGGAGAGAGCCGAGGCCATGTCCACCTCGGCCTCGATCACGATCTCGCCGTTGAGCGAAACGGTCATCAGGCCTGGCTCATAGTCGACGAGCACGCTGATGAGTTCACCGCTCGACAGGTCGAGGATGTCGCTTGCAACGCCGAGCGAGTCGTCTTGATGGCTTGATGTGGTGCCGGGACCGGCATTCTGGATGCTGATGTGGTTGTCATTGGGATCGTTCGCGCGGACGTTCTCCCATGTATCGAACTCGATCGCGAGCAGGTTGGAACCCATGTTGTAGCCGATGCCGCCACCTTGGCCGAAGCTAGAGTCTTCGTGCATGTTCTGGCTTGTGTTCTGGACAACGAACGCAAAGCCGTCAGCGCCGGTGATGTTCAGATCGGTGATCGAGAACTCGAACTCGGTGGACCAAAGCTCCGTGACATTCTGCTTCTGGTTGTGCCAGATGCTGGAAGTCTGGAAGCCGCCATCGGTGATGGCCAGTGTCTTCTCATCGCCGGCACCGCCGACGGCGGCATCGCCCAGCATATTGAGATCGCCGGTCTCACCGAAGTCGTTGAATGTGAAGTCTGCCATCGCGGTGCCGCTTACGGCTGCGAGGACGATTGTTGATGTCAGGGCGCGTTGATCGCGCAAGCACAGATTGAGGCGCATCGCATCTCTCCTTCTCGTATCCAGTTTTTCACGCCGGCTGCGGAACAACACCACCGCTTTTGGCGAGCCTCTTGTCTCTCACTCGAAGATACCCCACGCCTGCGCAGATGCCACCCAATCCAATGGTTCCCCGGAGGTCTGGACTAATTTCTGCTTTTCGGACCCTCAATCTGGTCAGAATTGTGGTACTAGGCAGAGTTCGCGGATCAATCCGGCTGAGCCCGTCAGCCAGGTGCCTTGAAAAGGTGAGCCAACCCGTCGCCGGGTGGTGAATTACACGGCCTCTCTGGCAGCCCGTTGGGCTCCCGGGGCATCTGTATGCTGAGGGCATGGTTTCACGAACCCTTGCGTTGTGGGCGTTATTGCTTATCGAGATCGCAAGTACCGCGAAGGCCCAGGATCGTCCCAATATTCTCTGGCTCACCTTTGAGGACGCAGGGCCCCAGCTCGGTGCGTATGGAGACCTCCGGGCCCGCACACCCGCGATCGACGCGTTCGCGCGCGAGAGCATCGTCTATGAGCACGCGTCTTCGAACGCGCCGGTGTGTGCGCCCGCGCGATCGACGATCATCTCGGGTTGCTACGCGACGCACCTGGGCTCGCAGCACATGCGTAGCCGGGCGAGGCTTGGTGAGGGATATCGGCTCTTGCCGGAGCTGCTTCGCGAGGCTGGGTACTACTGCACGAATAGCTCCAAGCAGGATTACAACCTCGCGTTGGATCGCAAGATATGGGACGAGTCGTCCAGGAATGCGCATTGGCGCAATCGCGAAGAGGGCCAGCCGTTCTTTGCGGTGTTCAACTTCACGGGGACGCACGAGAGTCGTGTCTGGCCGCGCGAAGGGGATCGTTTACTGGGAGATTCGCACGCGCCGCCGGCGTATCAACCGGATACGCCCGAGGCGCGAGCTGATTGGGCGCGGTATTACGACAATCTGACCCGGCTGGATGCGTGGATTGCGGGCAAACTGGCGGAGTTGGAAGAATCGGGGCTGGCGGATTCGACGATCGTGTTTGTGTATGGCGATCATGGGCCGGGGCTGGCACGGGGCAAGCGATGGCTCTACCAATCGGGATTGCACGTGCCGATGATCGTGCGGTTCGGTCAGGATTTTCGGCCACT
>JAJDDL010000143.1 GCA_029260335.1 Phycisphaerales bacterium
GCCCGATATCCTCGCGAACTCCGGCGGCGTGACCGTGAGCTACTTCGAGTGGACCCAGAACATGCAGGGGCACTATTGGAAGCTCGAGAAGGTCCACGAAAAGCTCGGCGAGATCATGCGGAGGGAGTTCAGAGCCGTGTATGACAAGCACGAGGCCAAGGCGATCTCGATGCGGACCGCGGCGTACGTAGTTGCCCTCGATCGACTCGGCGAGGCCCACGAGGCGACGGGGACCAAATCGGACTTTGTTCGATAGCCACACGGATTCGAGGCTGTCCAGACCCAACCCAGGGTCAAACAACCAAGAAATCGGCCCGGTGAGCACTGCTCGGCGGGCCGATGTTTCCTCCAGAAATGCATGTTTCATGTAAGCGCAATGCAACACAACACGAAGTGCATCGTTCTGCGGCCCGGTGGCAAAACGCGCGGTACACTTGGGGTGTCGATTGCTAGGGTGGTAGTAGAAACAGTACCAAATATAAACCGAAAATAGATTAGACGACAGTGATTCGGGAGGATCATGATTATGCGACGCATTGCAGCAACGGTGGCCTTGGTTTCGGTAGTTGGCTTCGCGGCCCCGATGGCAATGGCCCAGGTGGAAGGCCCCGCCGTCACGCCGGCGCAGCCCGTGAAGACCGGAACGATCCGATTGGATCGGACCGAGCATGATTTCGGCGTGCTCTATGAAGATGCGGGCAAGCAGCGCACCAAGTTCTTCTTCACCAACGAAGGCGAAGGGGATCTGCAGATCACCAATATTGCCACGACCTGCGGCTGCACGACGCCAGAGATGGAAAAACGCATCTATGCACCGGGTGAGTCCGGCGAGCTCGTCGTCTACTACGACCCGCACAATCGCAAGGGCCCACAGAATCGCAAGGTCACGATCCACTCCAATGATGCGTCGTCGCCCAGGCTTGCCGTTTCGATCAAGGCCGATGTCAAGAGAATGATCGAGATCGATCCGGCAATCGTTCGTTTGGGCTCGGTGCCCAGGGGCGAATCGCGGACCATGATGGTGGATATCACCGGCCGAGCGCCGGGGTTCGAGGTGGTGGAGACCGAGGTTCTCCGCATAGCAGGACTGGAAACAGAGATCCTCGACAGTCAGATCATTGAAGAAGAGGACGGCGGGACCGCCACGCGAGTTACCCTGTTGCTCAACATGGGTCAGGGCCAGCCGATCGGATCGTTCCAGGGCGCGCTCGCAGTTCAGATGAACGATGCCGCGGGCAACGTGACCAACAAGAACATCTCGATCATCGGAGATATTCTCGGCGACTTCAAGGTCTCGCCTCCGCAGTTCAATGTGGGCGCCGTCGAAGCCGCGAGCGTTGTGGAACGCCACTTCAGCATCGTGAGCCGTTCCAATCGCCCGTTCAAGATCCTGAAGATTGAAGAGCGTCCGCTGATGGGCATCAACAACCAGCCCAGGCCTGCGGCGTTCGAGAACATGTCCTTTGAGGCGATTCCCGAGGATCCCAAACGCCCCTACAAGTACATGATTCGCTTCAAGTTCCAGCCCAAGCCCGAGATCGTCCGCCAGTTCTTTTCCCAGCTCGTGTTCACCACCGATCGCGAGGATGAGAAGGAGATCACGGTGCGGGTGCTTGGCAGGATCAACAACCCCGTGCTCATCCCGCCTCCGGCTGTCGATGACGGTCACGGCCACAACAAGGACGGCTGATGACAAGCGTCATGCGGGCGTTCTCGATAATCGGCGTCGCGATGGTTGCTGCGTTGGTTCATTCATGGCTCGTGGGTATCACGATCGCTGCTGAAGGCAACGAGAAGACCGCCCAAGAGAGGTTTGAAGAGCTGGATGGCTCGGGCAATGGCGCTGACCTTGTCGATCCGGTCGGTCAGGATCCTGATCCGATCGATCAGACCGATCCGGCCCAAGGGACGGGCGGGCCAGTTGTTGGCGATCCCAACGCGGTGAGCGATCCGAGTCTGCATATCCCGCTCTCGCTTGTTCGCAAGATCTACGCCGACCATATCGAGCAGATGACAGGCGAGGCCTTGCTCATCGATGCGCGCGGCACTGAGGGTGTGTATGAGCAAGGACACATCTGGGGTGCCGAGCACATCACGACAGACATCCTCATGGATGACCACCCGGTCAGCTACGCGGGCGTACCGATGGGAGCCCAGGAACGCATGGCATTGGTGTCGCCCGATCAGTGGGTGATCATTTATTGTGGCGGCGGCGACTGTGACGAGTCGGAGAATCTCCGCACGTTGCTGGTCGACAGCTTTGGGCTCACCAACGTCTGGATCTTTGAAGCCGGGTATCCGGGCTTGGAGAAAGCCGGCCTGCAAACTATCGGGGGGAGCACACCCTTTGGCGAGTGACCTTCCAGAGAAGCGGCAGCCGGGCGCATTGCTGAGTTTGTGGCTCGTGGTGTGCCGATTCGCGGTCGCCGGGCTGCTCGGATTCGCGGCGTACCACAAGCTCCAAGATCCTCAAGAGTTCGCGTTCGCCATCAAGGCCTACAAGATCCTGCCGGATCACCTGATCCACGTCTCGGCGTTCGCGATTCCATGGCTCGAAGCGCTGGTCGCGTTGACGCTGGTCATGGGCCTCTGGGCCCGAGCCGCGGCGTTCCTGAGTGCTGGCTTGCTTGTCTCGTTCATTTTCGCGATCGCGAGCGTGATGATCCGCGCCGATGTCGAGGTCTCCGAGTGCTCGTGCTTCGGCGAGGCGGTCATCATCTGCGATAAAGAGCCCGGGTGGTGCCACATCATCCAGAACACGGTGCTGCTCGCGTTCTCTCTCATGGTGGCCTACTGGGGCCCCGGCCGGCTCTCGATGGACCACATGGTTGCCTCGGCACCCTCGCCCGATGATGCGCCCCAAGCCTGAGCATGTGCTCGGTGGTGCCTGCCTAGAATCCCGACCACAGACCCCGTCGCCCGCTTCCCCCGCGTTGTTCGCGGCTATGAGCGGGCCGAGAGTCCATGACGGAGAGATCCAATGAGCCGATTTGCAGGTCGTTTCAGTGCCCCGCCCCGCCCCGACGTCATCAAGCAGGGTGCCGATGGGCTGCCGTTTGTTGACTGGAAGGACGCCGAGTCGCTCCGCCGGATGATGAGCCCCAACGGCAAGATCTACAGCCGCAAGCGTCTGAGCAGCTCGGCCCGCGAGCAGAAGC
>JAJDDL010000144.1 GCA_029260335.1 Phycisphaerales bacterium
GGACACTGATTTAGGTCTTCTTCATGCGTCAAGGTGCGCGTGCCGGGCAGTGTGCCGCGCAACGCCATGGACACGATGATCGCCGACAGGCACATCCACAGCCCAATTATCACAACTTCAAAGAGCACGCCCACGGCCGCCCACCTCATGCCGCTGCTAAATAATAGTGGCTTTGAGATCAGCCGAAGCAATACCAGAAGGGCGGTCATAACAGCTACCCATGCAAGCACCGCAAGAACTTCACGCATGCCAAGCTCTACGTATGAGATAGCGGAGGGATCGCCCGCCGGTCCCCACCTCGTGCATCTCTGTGAAGCCCCGGGGCCCTATCTCTCAACACCCAACCCCAACTAGCTCCAACAGCAAAAAGAAATCCTCGGCGTCACAATCCCCGTCTCCATCAAGATCGCAGATACCAATGTCTGCATCACCGAACGCATCGAGGAACGCAAAGAAATCCTCACTATCAGCGTCGCCGTCTCGATCCACATCCGCCGCACACCAAACCCTCGGCGGGCTCGACGCCCTCGCGCGATAGAACGCACGCACGCCGTCCGGATGCGTCGACGCGACAATCCAAGGCCCATTGAGCGCAACCGCTCTTCCCAACCGCTCGCCCGGCTCTCCGAGAATGAGATCCTCGATCACCCACGACCCGCTCGCGTCATACCACGCCCAAACAAACACGCCGCCGCGGAGATCGCCCCCGGCACCGGGATCGCCCATGACAATCACATCACGCCCGATCGCCACCGGCCCACCCACACGCACGCGCGGATCGCTCAGCGTTTGCTCCGCCGCCCAACGAGCACCAGGCACGCCGTTCGCCCGCTCGACATAGACATCCACACCCAACCGATGCGAGACCGCCAAGCGTGACCCGCCAAGCGCCACATCACGAAACCCCGGCAGCCCATTGCACGAGATGCAAGCAATGTCCTGCTCGAGAACCCATTCGCCACTCGATTCGCGAACAAGCGTGATGACCCCCGCGATCTGCCCGTCGACCGACACGCCCACCGCCGCTCGATCATCGAGAATGTCTATCTCGATCTGGCTGGAAACCGGATTCTGAAACAACCCCGGCAGCGTGAGCGATTGGCCCTTGCTCCAAGCGTCGCCATCGAACGCATAAAAGTGCAGAATCCCCGGGTGGAATCGCTCGGAGGCTTCTTGGATGATCGCCGTGTCGCCATCGATCGCGCCCGCGGTCGCAAAGTTATACGGATTCACATCGGTATCGAGCAGCAACGCCTCTGTCTGCCATTGCATTCCCGGCTCTCGCGCAAGCACATACGCCGCGCCCACGTCGCCCGCGCCGCCCGCCAGCACCCGGTCCCCCGACGCGTCGAGCCACCGGCCCGTCCACGCGTCGGCGTCATCGGGATTGAACGGTTTCACCGGCGCGATGCCGCACTCGCCTCCATCCTCCTCGCCGTGGAGCGTGAACAGGTCGACAAAGCCGTGGTTGTCATCGAAGAACTCGGGCCGCCCGATCGCGATACTCCTGCCCACCGCGGCAACCGATGCTCCAAATGCGTCGTCGCGCCGCGCACTCCACATCATGCGCACAGCCGGTGCGTCCGAGCGATACGCGGCGACCGCCCCGATCGCAGCATTGATCACGCCCGCGTTGTCGGCTTTGAGCGCCACTCCCGTGGGCTCGCCGTCAAAGAGAACATCGGGGTTCGAGAACTGCGCAAGCGCAGAAGCACCGTCATGGCTCGACCACATGAGTGTCTGCAGTGTGCCATAGGCTTGGGTGTTGAACTCGTGCGCCTGCGAGGCCGCAAGCAGCGAGAGCGCATCCTCATGGTCCGCGCCGAGATTGTGCCCGATCTGATGCGCAAGCTCTGCCCGCTCGATCATGCTTGTCCGGCGCACAACACTGAACGCGAGCGAGGTGTCACCAACGAACGATTGCAACTGGTCGGCAATCCCGTCTACGCCATCCCCGCCCTCCGCCGCGACGATCAGCGTGACGAGATCTGCGCCCTGCATATCACGCGCGCACCGCAGGTCTACGAGCGACGCGTCCGCCGGCTGCACGCCCCCCGACGCCGGGTCGCGCCAACCACGCCGAAGATCCTCGAGCATCGCCCGATACGCATCGCCCTCGGGGTAATCTGTCGCAAACCCGCCCGCAAACCGCACCGAACCATCAACACAGCTCGCAACAAAGCTCGCGTTCAACCGCGCAATGGCATCCCGAATCTCACCATGAAGCTCATGCTCGCCCCCCGCTTCGAGAACTGCCTCACGCGTATACAACGCAAGAAGCGATACCTCACGGTCACCCGCGACATGACTCGCACGAGCCGGTGCTGCGCCGAGCAACGCGAACAAAGCCGACAATACTGAGAACCATGAGAACCGCGTGGTGAACCGATGCGGGCGATGGATTGTTTGGATCCTCATAATGTCAGCATACCAGCAGCTCAAGCCATGCATCCGGGTTTCTCCGAAACTGTTGTGCGCAATCTCGCGTATGTATTTGAGCGAGGTGCCCCCATGCGTTTCGGCCTGATCATGACAATCTGTATTGCCGGCGCCGGCTTAGTTGCGCTCCCGGGCATCTTGGAAGGCAGCATCGCCGCCAACGCGTACTACTCACTCGGCATGCGGCAAGGGATCGCAGCCGATGCCGTCCCCCTCTACACGAAGACCGAGTGGATCATCCTGCCAACATTCATCGCCGGCCTCATCACCCTCAGCTGCGGCCTCCTCCTCGCCATCCGCGAACTCCTCCAACGCCCCGCAACTCAGTGAAAAGAGGCCCTGGCCCAAGCCTGGGCTTCAAGGATGTCCGACGCTCAACATGCGTATTGCTGATCCCAAGCCCAGGCTCGCGCCAGGGCCTCTTCTGCAAGCGACCCCAATGCTCATCATGCCCCCTCGCCGCACCAATCGGCGCACAATGATCCCCCATGCCCCGCGTCGCACGATTCCCGGTCATCATCGGTCCCACCGCCGGCGGCAAGTCCTCGCTCGCGGTCGAGGTCGCGTTTGAGTTCCAACGCCAACAAATGGGCCAAGGCGAGATCATCTCCGCCGACGCCTTCCAGGTTTACCGCGCCATGGACATCGGCACCGCCAAGCCGACCCCCGACCAACGCGCAGCAGTCACCCATCACCTCATCGACATCCTCGAACCCGATGACCCCGAGCCGTTCAGCGTGCACCGCTGGTTGGGTTTGGTCGAAGGGCTGCTAGAAGAGATGCAGTGGGGCGGTCCTTCACCAACTCCGCGCATCCCCATCATCGCCGGCGGCACCCACCTCTACACCAAAGCCCTGCTCGATGGCGTCTTCGAGGGCCCCGGCGCCGATCCCGTCCTGCGCGAACAACTCCAGGCCATGGACCACGACACACGTCGCGCAGAACTGGAGCGCGTCGACCCCGCCGCGTTCGCACGCATCCACCCCAACGACGCCCGCCGAACCATCCGAGCCCTGGAGGTCTTCCGGCTTACCGGCAAGCCCATCAGCGATTGGCAGGGCCAATGGGACACCGGCTCCCGCCCCGATTGCCTGCTGGTCATCCTGGATTGGCAAACCGAGGCCATCAACCGTCGGATCAACGCTCGAATCCGGGAGATGGTCGACCAGGGCCTCGTCGCCGAGGTCCAAGGCCTCCATGAGTCGGGCCGTCTGGGCCCCCTGGCAGCCCAGGCCCTGGGCTACAAGCAGATCCTGGCCCATATCGCGGGGGATTGCACGCTGGATGATTCCATCGAGAGAATAAAGATCGAGACCCGTCGATTTGCCAAGAACCAGCGGACATGGCTCCGCCGGCTGAAGTCCACACCCGGTTCAGTCGTTGTGTCGGGCGATGAAGGTGAACGGCACAATTCTGTGCAAACCATTGTCAATGCAAGCCTTAAGCCTGTTGGTCACGATTGATTTGATTCCCTATGGTGCAGGAGAATCGAGCGCGTGCGCGACATCAGCCGAGATAGGGCTGTGGTGGCAACAGGGCGGCCTCAGAGAGATAAGGAAAACTGCTATTCCACGCAGAATGTGCTTGACTCGCGCTGGAGCAGGCCATTCCCTGTGAGCGAGCGGAGTTAGAGTGACCCGGCCGAGCGGCGCCCAAGCGCGATTGGATTTATGGCAAAGAAGACGACCAAGAAGACTTCCAAGGTGAGCAAGAAGGCGGGGGCGCCTCGCCGAGCCGCCTCTACGGGGTTCACCGCCGGCAACGCCGAGGGCAAGCACTTGGTGATCGTGGAATCACCGGCCAAAGCCAAGACTATTAATAAGTACCTCGGCGGGGACTACATCGTGCTCGCCAGCGTTGGCCATGTCCGGGATTTGCCGAGCAAGGCCAAGAAGGGCGAAAAGACGCCCGTGCCCGGGGTAGACCTCGAGAAACGCTTCCAGCCCACGTACGAGGTCCTGAGTGGCAAGGACAAGGTCATTCGCGAGCTCAAGAAAGCCGCGAAGGAATCTCTTGGCTCCGGTCGCGAGGTCTGGTTCGCTACCGACCTCGACCGAGAAGGCGAAGCTATCGCGTGGCACCTCGCCCAGGAACTCAAGATCGAGCCCGATGTGGCCAAGCGCGTGGTCTTCACCGCCATCACTAAGGGCGAGATCGAAAAGGCCTTTACCAACCCACACCCGATCGATGTGGACAAGGTCAACGCCCAGCAAGCCCGGAGAATCCTCGATCGCATCGTGGGCTACCAGGTGTCGCCCCTGCTCTGGAAGAAGGTCGCTCGCGGCTTGAGCGCCGGCAGAGTCCAGAGCGTCGCGGTCCGCGTCGTGGTCGATCGCGAGCGAGAGATCCGCGCATTCGTGCCCGACGAGTATTGGTCGATCGAGGGCCTGTTCACCACCGATGACGGCACAACTGCAAGCAAGCTCCAGGATCAATGGCGGACCTATCTGAGCACCAAGGATGACAAGGGCAACACGCCCACCAAGGCGTTGCAAAACGCATGGCTCGCCAAGCACAACTCGTTCCGGGCTGAGCTCATCGAACTCGCCGGTAAGAAAATCGATATCAGCCAGAGCGGCGCAGAGTCACCCGAGAAGTTCGAGGACGCGGCAAAGTGCAGCCTGCTTCCCAAGGTCGAAGCAGTCATCAAGGCCGCGGGCGCAACGCAGATTGCGTCCACGACACCAAACACGCCCGTCGACGATGCCAAGGGCCCGGCTCTCTGGCCTCGCCAGATGGCCGTCGAAACGCTCAATCACGACTCGCCCTACAAGATCCGCTCGATCGAGACTAAACGCACGAGCGTGCGCCCCTCGGCCCCGTTCATCACCAGTACGTTGCAACAAGCCGCGTCCAGCCGTCTGAGCTTCGGCGCCCAGCGCACCATGCGTGCGGCCCAGCAGCTCTACGAAGGCGTCGAAGTCCCAGGCGAGGGCCCCGTCGGTCTGATCACGTACATGCGTACCGATTCGACGCACCTTTCCAAAGAAGCCGTCGAGATGGCGCGGGGGTACATCGGACGCACCTTCGGCGACGACTACCTGCCCGCCAAGCCCAATACGTTTAGCTCCAGCAACAAAGCCGCCCAGGAAGCCCACGAGGCGATCCGCCCGGCGAGCCTGGACTACCCGCCCCAACGCGTCAAGAGCGCCCTCTCAAGCGATCAGCTCCGCCTCTACACGATCATCTGGGAGCGGTTCGTCTCGTGCCAGATGTCCAATGCCCAGTGGGACTCCACGACTGTCCTTATCGACGGTGGCACCGACGAGAATGTCACGTTCAAAGCCAACGGCAGAACGCTCGCCTTCGACGGGTTCTACAAGGTCACAGGCGTCCCAACCGCAAGCGACACCGCAACGCTGCCCAAGCTCGCAGAAGAGCAGCCGGTCGCGCCCATGCACGTCGACCCCCAGCAAAAGTTCACCAACCCGCCCGCGCGCTACTCCGAAGCCTCGCTCATTCGCAAGCTCGAGGAAGAGGGCATCGGCCGACCGAGTACCTATGCCGAAATCGTTGCCAAGATCCAGGCGCGCAAGTACGTGGAGCTGATCGAAAGGCGATTCCACGCCTCGGACCTGGGCGAAGTCGTCACCGACAAACTCATCGAGGCATTCCCGCGCATCATGGACGTGGGTTACACGCGTCAGATGGAAGCCCAACTCGACCAGGTCGAGGATGAACACCTCGACTGGATCGAGATGCTCCAGTCGTTCTACGGCCCCTTCAAGGAGAACCTCGACCGGGCCCTCGAAGAACTGCAGCACGCCAAGGCCGAACTCGTGCCCGCGCCCAAGGAATACCGCTGCGAAAAGTGCGACTCAGACCTGGTCTATCGCTTCGGTCGCAACGGCAAGTTCCTGAGCTGCTCGCGATACCCCGAGTGCGACTATGCGTGCCCGGTCGATCGCCAGGGACGCCCGCGCAAGGCCGAGTTCGTCGATGTGCGATGCCCCAAGACCGAACGCCCGATGATCCGCCGGACCGGCCGCTTCGGGCCCTTCGTCGCCACCGTGCTCGAAGACGGCGAGAAGCCCGAGGATCTCGGCATCATCTTGAATATCGACAAGCAGGGCCGAATCACCGCGCCCTCGCGACCGCCGCTGGAGACCGATCTGCCCTGCCCGACATGCGAGTCGCCCTTGAACTTGCGAACCGGCGCACGCGGGCCTTGGCTCGGCTGCTCTCGCTTCCCCAAGTGTCGCGGTCGTGGCAAGTGGGCCGAACTCGAGGACAAGAAGAAGGCCGAGCTCAAGGGCAAGCTCGAACGCCACGAGAAAGCCCATCCGATCGCCGTGATCTGCACGTATCGCGACGGCCGAGCGCTCACCGACGAGAACGGCAAGCCCGTGCACGATGCGCCGAAGATCGAAGAACTCGTCTTGGAAGGCGACCCGCGCGAGGCCGAGAGCCAGGAACGTCGGGCCGGATAGAGCCGCCCTGTGCCACCATCCATGGCATTGCATGGTTGGAGATCTGTACCACCAGTCCAAGAATCACCAAACAAAGAAGCCGTTGGTGACCTAGCTCTTGTCCGAACGAAAAACCGCCCGCTCCAATCAGAGCGGGCGGTCTGTCCCTCAAGGGTTCGAAGCTCAGCAGCCCTGCGCGAACAGGTCGAGATAGTCAAAGAAGTCGTCGGCGTCTACGTCCCCGTCGCCATCAAGGTCCGCTTGCGCGTTCCCATTGGCAAACAGGTCGAGATAGTCAAAGAAGTCGTCGGCGTCGGCATCGCCATCGCCGTCGAGATCGGCCGGGCAACCATTGGGGTCGCTGCCCGCCGCGGCTCCGAAGCTGGGCCCGAAGTCTGCGCGATCTACTTGCGTGACCTCGGTCGCGTTCGCATTGCTCTCGTCAACCGTGTAGAGCCGGTCGTTGCTGTCGTTCAGGCCGTAGAGCAAGCCATCACTCTTGCGCCACATGAGCCCGTCCATATCACGGACGGTGTTCAGGACCCCGATGACGACACGAGCGCCCGAGCCCGGATCAATCCGGATGAGCCGGCTCAACGTCGAGCTATTGACATCGTCGATGCCGTAGAGCGCACCGGTGTTCTCGTTGAGCGCCAGTGCGCCAATACTGCCGCCCTGGGCGGTCCCGATGGCGGTCGCCTGGGCATTGGAGGTATCGATGCTGTAGAGCTGGCCCGAGTCCTCATCCATGCCATAGAGCGTGTTGGTCGCCGGATCGAACGCCGCGCCTTGGATGCCATCGGCGCCGGAGATGGTGCCGATCGTCGTGATGCTGTAATCGGCCTCGCTCATCGCGTAGAGCACCGGGCCCGTCGAGCTGATGAGATAGAACGTTTTGGTGTTGCGGTCAAACGCCATCGCGTCATATTGCAAGCCCGTGGTATTCGCAACGCCCCAGGATTCATCGGCCGGATCGATCGCGCCGATCTCGCCCAGATTGCTCGCCGCGATGAACAACTCGGTCGTGGGCAGGCCCGGAGGACCCTGGCACACGCCTATGGGATTCGCCCGCACATCGAGCCAACCGGGCTGCTCGACACTCGTGCCCGTGTTCGCGCCCGAGCCACCGCCGCCGCACCCGCCGTGGGTGTGCACGCCGATGACATTGCCCGTTGCTTCATGAATGACAGGCGAGCCGGAGTTACCGCCGGTGGTGTCCGTGCGGTATTGCAGCCGTGTCCCCGCCTCGGCGAAGTAGGGTCCGGTGTGGGTCTTCTGGCGCTGATTCATGACGCAGATGTTCGAGGTGCCGTAGCCGGTGATCCGGATCTCGTCATTGTTCGGCGGCGGAGCGCTGAACTGCAGGTTGTAGGACACGAAGCCCTGGCCCTCGTACGCCGTCAATCCTGTGTTGGAGTTGGGGAACGTGCCGAGATAGCCATAGTCGTTGCCCGTCCCGCCGTTGCGCCACTGGCGCGACGTGTTGTCGATCGGATACTGATCCTCCGGCGGCGGATGGTTGACCGAGCAGTTGCCGTTGCTGTCGGGGACATTGAACTGCATAACTCCACCGTTGGTGATGCAGTGTCCGGCGGTGCCGAAGCAATGCGCCGCATCATCGAACATCCACGCCGAACATCCAACGGGCATGTAGCGTGCGCTGCGCGGGTCCTCGGAACGAATGCGATCGTCATTACCATCGCAGATAGTCGTTGTCGAGTTGCCCTCATCGCCGACCGAAGCGCCGATGATCGAGAGGCGGTTGTCGCCCGTGCCGGGCGCAGCAATCAGTTCCACCAGCACCATGTCGCCGTTAAAGTACGCGCTGGTGTTCTGCCATTGCGCGACGTGCACCATGTTGAGCGTCTGTACCGCGCCATCCAACGCGCTGGTGATACGCAGATACGACTGATCCTGTCTAAATGGCGTTCCGGCGAGCAGGACATCATCAAACTGCAGCCGGATCCACGACGCGCCCTGGGACTGCACCCAAGTGGAGTACACCACGGCAGGCTCGGTGCCATCGTTGCGGACTAGATCGGACTCGATCTCGTACACGACCTGGCGGGTCGGAATGAACGGATCCACAGGGCCCGGTAAGTCCTGACCTATCACCTGTGCGTGGGCCGTGCCCGCGATCGAGATCGCGAGGCCACAAGCCAATACCATGCGTCGCTTTGTCATGCGGATTTCCCTCCAGGGTTGTTGCAGTTGCACAGCCGGCGCGCGTCGCGACAGCACGCATGCAAACTACAGGAATCACCGCTCGCGAGTCAAGCGCAGGCGGTTTTCCATCGGGATTTCAGACAAATAGGTCCCAGGTCCCGGCCTAGCCGCACCCCAGCGAGAATGCATCCAGGAAGAAGAAGAAATCGTCGGCGTCGATCTCACCGTCCGGCACGCCGTACTGCGGGTCGTCCGGATCGCCCGAGCCGGTCAGGTCTGCCCTGGAATCGCCGTTGGCAAACAGGTCCAGGTACCCAAAGAAGTCGTCGGCATCCAGCTCGCCATCCTCATCGATGTCCGCCAGGCACCGCTCGTCGCCCACGGCCATGCCAAACGTCGATCCGATGCCGAAGTTGCGGAACTCGGTCTGGAGCTCCGACTCGCCCGTGTCGGCGTCCAACGTGTACAGAGCCTGACTCCGGCCGTCGATCGTGTAGAGCGTCTGATCAGCCGGCCTCCAGCAGAGTCCGTCGCAATCATCCAGCAATGTGTCGCCGACCTCTTCCCACTCACCGGTCTCGGTATCAATGGTGTAGAGCATCGAGCCACCGAAGTCATCGATCCCGTACAAGATGCTCTGATCCTCATCGAATCCCAAGGCTCCCATGAGGCCGCCATTCGCTTCGCCGATCGGCGTTGCCACCGCGATGATCACGCCGTCATCTTCCTCCGGCTCGATCAAGTAGAGCTGGCCGATCGCCTGGTCGATGCCGTAAAGCCGATCGGTATTCGGATCAAACGCGAGGCCCGCGATCCGGCTCGCGCCCACGATCGGCCCAATCTCGCGGATGCGGAAGTCGAGCTGCCGCATCGAGAAGAGCGTCGCTCCATCGCGCGTGTCGGTCATGAAGAACGTCGAGCGATTGCGGTCGTACGCCATGCCGTCGACGTCGAAATCGGGAATGACGCCCGGCACGAATCCGCCGTTGGCATCGAGCGAACCAATCTCGCCCGAGAGCGTGTTGCCGAAAACCACGCCCGACGACGGCGGCGATCCATCCACGCACTCCTCGTCCAGGCAGGTCTGGATCGATGACACAAAGCCAAAGATGGCGTTCTGCGCGAACGGACCGAACTTCTCGACGTTGTTGCCACAACCACCAATGCCCGGGCACATGATGTAACAATCCGAGCCATCACAGTGATTCGAGCCCCAGTTGTGCCCAAGCTCGTGCGCGGTCAATCCGACACGCAAGAGCATGTTGTTCGAGAAGTTGGAAATGCTCACGCCATAGGACAGATCCGCCCGTCGGCAGGGCACGCCGAGATACGCAAGCCCAATCACACCACTCCAATCGCCGCCCGAAAACAGGTGCGCCACGACACGGTCGATCCCTTGCTGCTGAGAGTTCCAGTGCGCGAGCATCTGATCGAGCCGGTTGAAAATATCGCCCGAGTAAGGATCGTCCGGCGTTGCCCGAATGATCATGTCTCCAAACAGGTGGCTCATCGGGATATCCCGCTGATAGATCACGTTGGTCGCGTTCATGATCAGCTCGATCTGATCCACCGTGGCCTGCGCACTCCCGCCCGACCACTGATAGAACTCGTGGTCGGCATCGAACGCCGTGAGCCCCGCGGGGATGCACACCTCGCCAAACGCGATCGCGTCATGCTCATCGCCCGCGTCCAACAGGTCATCCAAGTCAAACCGCTCGTCGACGCCGCAGAACGCGTCCACCGCAACGACATCGCCCGCGTTGTACGAGGCGTGCCCGCCCATGCCCACCGGCTGGATCGCCCAGGTGTTCGTGTCGAGCAGGATCGTCGCCGTGATCTCGCCATCAATGATGCTCGCCGCCACATGGCTGTCTGCGAGCCCGACCACGCGACCCTGATAGGTCTTGGGGTCATCGACCTCAACCGGCGCAAGCACGCCGCCTTCTTGCGCTGACCAGACCTGGAACGAATCCGCACGGAAACTGACACTGTGCAGCACAAGCTCGTGCTCGACCCCATCCATCGGGAAGCTCACGCGGACCTGATCGTCACCAAACTCAATCGTGGGGATGAACAGCTCCCCATCGTCTACCCCGATCTGTTCGAGTAGATTCGAAGGCGCACCAACCGAAATCGGGCCGGCAATGCTGCCAAACGCAACGCCCCCGCAAAGACCTAGGCCAGTGATAGCTGTGAGCAAACGCGACATGGTGGTTTTCCTCTTTCCGCCTCGGCGGCTGTCTGTCGAAGGCGCAAGTGTATTTGTACGGATAATATCAGGGTCCGATCCGCTCTTCATATTACAACGTCCGCACACCCACAAACCCCAGCAACGCAAAAGGGCCGTGAGAAGTGCCGATTCCCGGCTGGAATCTAACGCACCAGGCATTCTCGGTCCATAAATTATCCGGTAAGAGCACCAGCTCTACACCCCCGGCGAGCCAAAGAACAAAGGCGTGGACCCGAGATCATCGGGTCCACGCCTCATCGTTTCCAAACGTTCATCTGCCCGCTCGGCCGGCTTAGCACGCGACAAACAGATCGAGGAACAGGAAGAAGTCGTCCGCGTCGGTATCGCCATCAGCGTCAAGGTCTGCGTCC
>JAJDDL010000145.1 GCA_029260335.1 Phycisphaerales bacterium
GTTGAGCGTGACCGTGCCGGCGTCGAACTCGACATCGTTAAATGTGGTGCCGCTCGCGTCGATGCTTGTATTGCCCTGGAACTCGACGTGGGCCCCGGTGGCGTCGACGGTGTTGCCGTTGTCGCTATACGAGCCGGAGACCTGCAAGGAGTCTTCGAGGCTAACCTGCCCCGATCCATTGCTGATCTCGAGATTGTGAATCTCGCCCACACCGCCATCTGCGGACACGGTCTGCTCGCCGTCGCCATCGAGATTGACGACGCCCGAGCCGGAGAACGAGGTGTCGGTGGTGATTACGTTACCTGAGACGTTGACACTGCCGCCTTCGAGCCTGTAGAGGTTGTCGATAGTCAGGTTGCCGTCGACGTCCAGATCGCTTTCGAGCGAGACGGTCCCGGCGTCGAGTTCCAGATCACCAAACGTCGTCGCCCCGGCATCGATTGTCGCATTGCCCTGGATCTCGATGTGTGCTCCGGTCGCATCAACCACGTTGCCATTATCCGAGAACGAGCCGGAGATCTGGAGCGAGTCCTCGATGACTACTTGCCCTGAGGAGTTGTTGATCTCGAGATTGTGAATCTCTCCAACACCGCCTTCTGCCGAGATGCTCTGGGGGCCATCGCCATCGAGGCTGATGACGCCCGAGCCCGAGAACGAGGTGTCACCGGTGATGATGTTGCCCGAAACATTGATCGTCCCGCCTTCGAGCCTGTAGAGATTGTCGATCCGCAGATCACCCTCGACATATATGTCGCCATCGAGCGTGACGGTCCCGGCGTCGAGAATCAGATCCCCGAATGGCCCATCGCTCGCCGAAACGGTTGCGTTGCCGTTGATCTCCACCGGGTCGGGCCCGGCGTCGGCAATATCGGCTGAGCTTGAATCTGAATCGCTCTCCGTGTCGTCGCCGTCTTCTGCAGCCGAGGATACCGCGGCAAGGTCGAACTCGCCCTCTGCAAAGCTGACCCGCTCAACGTTGGTGAGCGTGTCGGTGCCGTCTCTCTCGGCGACCGTGTCTGTCACCGTATACGTGCCGTCACCATTGTCAGTGATCTCGTAATCCGCCAGGCTGCCCGAGTACGCGGCAGTGTCGGTGTGCTGACCGCCATCGATGTAGTCATCGCCTGCGCCACCCTCGAGCGTGTCATCGTGGTGGCCGCCCTCAAGCAAATCATCGCCCGATCCGCCGTGCAGCGTGTCATCGTGGTTGCCGCCCTCGAGCAGGTCGTTGCCCGAGCCGCCGTGCAAGGTGTCATCGTGATTGCCGCCTTTCAGGTGATCGTGCCCGCCCTCGCCGAAAAGTTCGTCGGCCTTGTTCTCACCCGTGATGATCTCATTGGCATCGGTGCCGTGGATCGTGTCCGCGGCGTTCGTGCCTTCGATCTCCGCTGCATCGGGGTCCATGTCGGCCCAGGTTGCAGACAGGAGGATGCGATCCTCGAGCGATTCAGCGCGCAGCGACTTGCGCGGCGTATTGGGTGCCTTGGCAGGGCCTGAGCGACGGTTCTTCTCTTTGGACAAGGCAAGCATCCCCTTCAAATCGCCTCATAAAGAGCACGAGTGATTCGATGAGGGATCGGGTTCACACCTGGGAGGAACGACCCGGTTTTGCGGTTCTGCATCGCCTGGACCCTTGCTGAGCGGTACAGAACGCCCATGCCGGTCCGAAAAGAGCTGCGTGGACCAACTCGGCGACAACGCCACGGGGTGTCTTCCGAAGAGGTATTTGACGGACCAGAAAATGCCCTAGCGACTACGGTTCTGCTTCTATTTGCGATACGCAAATGTGCTTCAAGGACCTGCTCGGCTTGCGAAGTGAGATCGGTTGGGTTCGGACGCTTGCGATGACTCAGCCAAGTGCGCCGGAGGCCGTCAACAGGACTGATTGTGATCGAACTTGATTCGTTGGGCAGGCGTGGATGAGCTTCGGCATCTGTCGCGAGGGAGTCACGTGTCTGGACTTGGGGTCGATGGAGATCCCAGGCCGATCTTCTCGGGATCGTTGCAGGTGCCTTTGGGTACTATTCTTGTAGTGAATCGAGAAAGCGAGAGGAGAACCGATGATCGTCGCCAGACTCATAGTTGCCTGCATGCTGATTGCAACCGCGCAAGCCGTAGGGTCGAGAACTGCGTTGGCTGCTCATACCCAGCCCGCCGCCGAGCCCAAGGCTGACGCCCCCTCGTTGCGGGGAGCACGCATGCTGCTCTTCACAAAGACCGCCGGATTCCGCCACGGCTCGATCAAGGCAGGCAGCGCGTACTTCAAGGAGCTTGCCAAAGAGCGGCGATTCGAGATTGTCCAGACTGAAGACTCGGCGGAGTTCAACGCAGAGAAACTGGCTGGCTTTGACGCGGTCATCTTCCTGAATACCACGGGCGATGTCCTGAACGACGAGCAGCAATCCGCGTTCGAGCACTACATCCGAAATGGCGGAGGCTATCTGGGCATCCACGCCGCGAGCGATACCGAGTTCGAATGGGAGTTTTACGGCGAGCTCGTCGGTGCCTACTTCTCTGGCCATCCTCGCGTCCAGAAGGCCACGGTTCGCGTCGATGACCACAAGCACCCCTCGACCCGCCATCTGCCGACGACCTGGCCTCGCACCGATGAGTGGTACAACTTTCGCAAGCCGCCGGAGAATGTGCACGTGCTCCTGTCACTCGACACCTCGAGCTACGAGGGCAGCACGATGGGCGACGATCATCCGATCGCCTGGTGCCGTCAGATGGACAAGGGCCGTTCGCTCTACACCGGCGGCGGGCACACCAACGAGTCGTTCGTCGAGCCAGCGTTTCAGAAACACCTGATCGGCTCGCTCTTGTGGGTCACCGCCCGCGATCATGCGCCGTCGGATGCCCAGCCGGTCCCCTCGGATCCGTCATGAGCGATGTGCTCCTCGGCATCGATGTCGGCACCAGTGCGACCAAGGCCATCGCGATCGATCGCGATGGCCGCGTGCTTGGGGGCGCGTCGGGCGAGCATCCGATCCACGCGCCAAAGCCGGGCTGGTCCGAGCAGGCTCCGCAAGATTGGTGGTCGGCGACTTGCGTCGCGATCAACGAGATCATGCGCGAGCTGCCGGATGCCAACGTACGTGCGATTGGCCTGAGCGGCCAGATGCACGGCTCGGTCCTGATAGATCAAACAACGCTAGAGGCCCGCGGCGAGAGCCCAGAGACGCTTCGCCGGGCGATCCTGTGGAATGATCAACGCACGAGCGCCCAGTGCGATCAGATCGAGCAGGCGGTCGGCGGCAGGCGAGCCCTGGTCGAACGAGCAGGCAACGCGGCGCTGACCGGATTCACATTACCCAAGCTGCTCTGGGTCCAAGAGCACGAGCCGAGCATCTGGGACAAGACCGCCAGGGTTCTGCTTCCAAAGGACTATGTTCGTTTTCGGCTCACAGGGCAGACCTCTATTGACGTCGGCGATGCGTCGGGCACGCTCCTGCTTGACGTCAGTGAACGGGCGTGGTCGCACGAACTTGCCGCGAGATTCAAGATCGCTCCTGACCTGTTGCCGTCGGTTCTTGAATCCTGCGCTCAAGCCGGCGAGATCACATCCTGGGCCCAGCAAGAACTCGGCGTCGAACAATCCACGCCCGTCGTCTGCGGCTCGGGCGACAACATGGCCGGCGC
>JAJDDL010000146.1 GCA_029260335.1 Phycisphaerales bacterium
GGATGGGAAGATCGCCCGGGCGTTCGTGCGATGCGATAAGACCGAGCACATCTATCGCGTGAAGGCGCATGTGTATTGCGATTGCACCGGGGACTCTCGGCTGGCGATGGAAGCCGGGGCCGAGATGCGTTGGGGGCGAGAATCCAAGAGCGAGTTTGGCGAGGATCTAGCCGTGGAGACCGGGGATCGCAAGACCCAGGGCTCGAGCATTCTCTTTACCGCCAAGCAGCATGACACGCCGATCCCGTTTACCCCCCCTACTTGGGCGCGGAAAGTGACCGCCGAGGATTTGCAGCACCGCAGCGTCGGCCGCTACAACTACGAGTACGGCTTCTGGTGGATCGAACTCGGCGGCATGTACGACACCATCAAAGACAACGAACGGCTCCGGCATGAACTGCTGAGCGTTGTCCTCGGCGTCTGGGATTACATCAAGAACAGCGGTGATCGGCCGGATTCTGCGAACTGGGCGATGGAGACCATCGGCATGATCCCCGGCAAGCGCGAATCGCGCCGGATCATGGGCGATTGCATCCAAACACAACAGATGCTTGAGGGTGGATGGCGCAAGCGCGACGACGGAGTTTCGATCGGGGGTTGGAGCTTTGATGAGCACCCGCCGGAGGGCTTCGATGCGCCGCAGAAGCGGCCGTATCGCGCGGTGCGGATGGACGAGCCTTACAACATCGCCTTCGAGGCGCTGTATTCGAAGAACATCGCGAACCTGATGATGGCCGGGCGCAACATCTCTAACTCGCACGTCGGGTTCACGTCAACGCGGGTGATGGCGACGTGTGCTTGTACGGGTCAGGCCGTGGGAACCGCGGCGGCGATGTGCGTGGGCAAGGGCGTTTTGCCGCGCGAGGTGCGCCAAAGTTCCATGGGTGCGCTGCAGCAGCGGCTCCTGCGTGACGATCAGTCCATCCGGGGAGTGACAAACGAAGAACAGTTCGATATGGCGCGGTTCGCGTCGGTCACCGCGTCGGGCGTGTTCGAGGGCGGCGATCCCGAGCATGTCATCGATGGCATCGTGCGCGACACCCCTGGCTCGGTCGCCCACCGATGGCGGACAAAGATGGGCGCGGACGGCGCCTGGATCGAACTGCGTTGGCCCGAACCGGTCAGGATCAGGGAGATTCAGATCACCTTCGACACGGGGTTTCATCGAGAGCTCACGTTGTCTGCGTCCGACTCAATCACGCGAAGGATGGTCCGAGGGCCGCAGCCGGAGACGGTCCGCGACTATCGGATCACTGCGGCTTCTGATGTCGGACGCGTCGAACTCGCAAACGTCCAAGGCAACTACCAGCGGCTAGGACGTCACTCGTTCAAACCGATTCTCGTCCGATCTCTCAGATTGCACGTCTCGGCGACGAACGGATCAGATGAAGCCCGGCTCTATGAGATTCGATGCTCCTAACAGAGCCGCGTGCTCACACAGGCGGCTCTGAAATGCATGCCTAGGCTCGGCGTGATGCTTCTTCGATCACTCACCCACATTGGCCTGCTTGGAGCCGCATTGCTCGGCGGCTGTGCCGTAGGACGCGGCGGCGGCTCCGCTCCAGCCCCCCCACCGCGTCTGACCGGTTCCCCAACTCCGATCCACGATCCCTCGATCATCGCCGCCGACGGCTGGCATTACGTGTTCAACACAGGCCGGGGCGTGCCGATCTGGCGATCGCGCGATTTGCAAACCTGGCGACGGGCTGGGCGAGCGTTTGAAAGCGATGTGCCGGCGTGGGCAGCGGAGGTTGCGCCGTCTGCTGTGGACCAGTGGGCGCCGGATGTCTCGCGCATCGGCGATCGGTTTGTGCTTGCGTACGCCGTGTCGAGGTTCGGCACGAATGACTCGGCAATTGGAATCGCCGTGAGCGATTCGATCGATCCGAAAACAGCCGCCTGGCGCGATCTTGGGTTGGTCGTGCGTTCCGCCAAGGAAGACAACTTCAACGCCATCGATCCCCAGGTCTTGAGCACGCGCGACGGACGGGTATTCCTGGCGCTGGGCTCGATGTGGGACGGCATCTTCCTCCGAGAGCTCAATCCTCGCTCGCTCCGCCCACTCAAAGAAGAGCTGATCGGACCGATCGCCGCTCGCCCCAATGGCGACACGATCGAGGCGGCCTTCCTGGTCGAACGAGGCAAGTACTGGTATCTCTTCGTGTCATTCGACGCGTGTTGCAGGGGTTCGAAGAGCACATACAACATCCGCGTCGGACGGGCCGAGCGATTGAAGGGGCCGTATGTCGACCGTGAGGGTGTGCCTATGACCGAGGGCGGCGGCACCCCCTTGCTCTCGGGCTCTGGCCCAGAGATCGGTACAGGCCATTGCAGCGTGATCCGCGATGGCGACGATTGGCTGCTCGCGTATCACTACTACGACCCCGCCGCGGCGGGGCGGCCCACGCTCGGGATCCGGGATCTTCATTGGGACAAAGATGGCTGGCCCCGCGTAGGGCGGCCGCTCATTGAGCCCCGACAGAACGCTCCCATTCTGGCAGAGAGCGATTCCGGATAGCCCCGTTGGGGGGATTGTCGCTATATTCGCAGACAGCCATGTCGAGCAGCCGCGATAGCGATCGAGTCAAAGACATCCTCTTCGAGGCCATCGAGATGGCTCAGGAGTCGCGCCAGGAGTTTCTGGATCGGGTTTGTGAAGGTGACTCGGAGCTCCGCGAGCAGATTCAGACACTCCTCGCGGCGCACGATCAAGATGGCGGCTTCATGACCGCAGGCACGAGCGGGCCTCGCACGCTCGCACCGCTTGCCAAGGAGCCCCTGGATGTGCAGCCGGGCGACACACTCGGGCCTTATCACCTGGTGCGCGAGCTCGGCGAGGGTGGATTCGGGACGGTTTTCCTCGCCGAGCAACAGGAGCCGTTGAAGCGGCAGGTGGCGGTCAAGGTGCTCAAGCCGGGCATGGATACGCGCCATGTGATCGCGCGATTCGAAGCCGAGCGTCAGGTGCTTGCGATGATGGACCACCCGGCGATCGCGCGGGTGTTCGATGCGGGTTCCACGCCGGCAGGGCGGCCGTACGTTGTCATGGAGTATGTCGATGGCCTGCCGGTCACCGAGTATTGCGATCGCAAGAGCCTTCCCATGCGTGCGAGGCTCGAGATCTTCGAGCGGGTCTGTGCCGCGGTGCAGCATGCGCACCAGCGGGGCGTGATTCATCGAGATATCAAGCCGAGCAATATCATTGTCGCGGAGACTGATTCGGGGCCCGAGCCCAAGGTCATCGACTTTGGCATCGCCAAGGCGATCGCCGACGAACAGGCGGGGATGTCGCGATTGACCCAAGGACGGCAGCTGCTCGGCACGCCTGAGTACATGTCACCCGAACAAGCAAGCGGCGCGACGGACTCACTCGACACCCGCTCCGACGTTTACAGCCTGGGCGTGCTGCTCTACGAACTCATCTGCGGCGAGCCGCCGTTCGATCGCGAGAAGCTTCGCACGGCGGGCTTTGTGGAACTTGAACGCATCCTGCGCGAGGAC
>JAJDDL010000147.1 GCA_029260335.1 Phycisphaerales bacterium
CATGACCCCAGAGTGCAAGCCGGCAATCTGGCCCGCCTCAGAATGCCCAGCTCCCAGGTCCCGCATCATCGCCGGCGTCGGCCGGTCGAGAACAATTAGCGGCACCTCGTCCAGCACGCTTCGCACCGAGTCGGGCAGCCGCTGGACGGCTTCGTCCACCATCGCGTCAAACATCTCACGAAGATCGTCCTCGATCCTCACTCGAACATCCCATCCTGCTCCCCGAAGGCCTGCTCCACCCCAACCGGCCGATGCAAAATGACCGGCGCAAGACGCAACACGTCCAGCACGATACCTCCCAGGCCAATCGTGAATAGCAGAGACCCCATGCCGATCAGGATGAGAGAAATCGGCGCCAAGGTGCCGTGGATGATCTCCGTCGAAAGATTGGCGACAACGCCGATCAGATCACCGATCGCTGCCACCCCAAGCGCCCCGGCGAGCGAGAGCATCGACTGACGATCCACGCGCCCCGTCCGAACGACCAAACTGCGGGCCGCAAGCATGCGCGCGGTCGGACGCAAGAACAACGTGATCGCGACGATCAGGACGATGCACGCGAGCCGGAGCAGATGCGTCTCAAGGCTGAGCCCGCCGAGCCCCTGAAATGGGCTTTGAGCAAGCAACGAGATCGGCACAAGCAGTTCCCCGTGCAGGAAGACCAACGGCAAGTACAACCCCACCGCCAACGCGCTCATCGCCACTCGCCGGGGCTCGATTCCCCCATGGGGTCGCACCAGACTCAACGCCCCGAGCCCCGAGATTCCGACAAGGATCACCGAGAGCATGGCCAACCCACGAACCGGGCTGACGCCCGCCGCCAAGAGGCCGTGGATGATCCAGACCAGCCCCACCGCCGCCATCGCCGACACCGCCCAAACAACAAAGCCCGCGGCCACGAGCCTGGGACGCGCAATCGGCTGGAGTTGCTCGGCTTGCGGATCAACCACGCCCAAGACCGTCGCGAGAACCGGCAGCCCACACTCCGGACACATCGCCCGCACGCTCATTCCACGCTGGTTGTACCCGCATTGCACGCAATGAAGATCGCCCGAAAGATCCCGCGCGACCTGCTCTTCAATGCTTGACTCACCCTCAGCCGGCGCGTTCATGCGGATCGCATCCTGACCATCCGATCGCTCGGGCGGCTGCGATGCTGTCTCGGTCTGTTCGTCGGGCCCATCCACCGCGCGGGAGATCCCCTCTGGCTCAAAGTACCGGACGATTACCCCACAACCAGTGTAGTGTCCCGAGCATCGCCTGAGTATCACCTACAGTTCGATCGCAACCGATCCGCGAACCCCCACGGAAAGCAACTCAATGGACAAAATCAACGCCCTCCGTGAAAACATCCGCCAGGTCTTCCTGGGCAACGAAGAAGCCGTCGAACAGATCATCCGATGCCTGCTCGCCCGAGGGCACCTGCTGATCGAGGATGTCCCAGGCGTGGGCAAGACCGTCCTGGCAACCGCGATCGCCCGCAGCGTCGACTGCAAGTTCAGCCGCATCCAACTCACCCCCGACATGATCCCCGCAGATGTGCTCGGCGTGACCATCCACGACCGCACCACCGGCGAGTTCGTGCTCAAGAAGGGCCCGATCTTCACAAACATCCTCCTCGCCGACGAGATCAACCGAACCACGCCCAGAACCCAGACCGCCCTGCTCGAGGCGATGAACGAGGCCCAGATATCCATCGACGGCAAGATCCACAAGCTTGACCAGCCGTTCATGGTGCTCGCGACCCAAAACCCCTACGAGTTTGAGGGCACGTACCTGCTCCCTGAGAATCAGCTCGACCGTTTCCTCATGCGCATCCGATTGGGCTATCCGGACGCCGAGGCCGAACGCCGCATCCTGGAGCTTCGCCCCGCCCAAGGCCTGCTCGGAGCCCTCCGCCCGGTGCTCAGTCCCGAACAGGTCGTCGAGCTCCAAGCCGAGGTCGATCAGGTCAAGCTCGACCGCACGCTAATGGAATACATCATCGCGTTTGCAAACGCGACCCGAGAGCACCCCAAGATCCGAGTCGGACTCAGCCCCCGCGGCAGCCTTGCACTGGCCCAAGCCGCACGTGCCACGGCATTCACCGAGGGCCGGGACAATGTCATTCCCGAAGACATTCTTGAGAATGTCGAGTCCGTCTGCTCGCATCGTGTGATTACGGGATCGGGTTTGAGCGCTGCGGGTCCCGAGGGTGCCATCGAACTGTTGCAATCCATCTTGGAGTCGATCGAGAGCCCGGTCTAGAGCGTCAAGCGTCCCAGACTGGCGGTGCCGTGGTCTGAGGAGGCCCTGCGACCAAGGCCACGCGAATGTGCAAGACTCTGGACAGCAACAAGCTCGGCCAATCCGCGTGGCATCGCTCGAAGACTCGCATACCACGGCACCACTTCATTTGGACTCATCACGCTCTAGCGGTCATGCGCCTCACGCCAGGTGATCGTCCAAGACTTCGACCGAATGCCGCGCAACCCGCGAAGCCCCATCTCGAATCTGATGCCGGCAACTCGTCCCTGATGCGCAGATGATGTCCTGAGCCTCAGCCGCCCGACACGCCGGAAGCAACGCTAACTCTCCCACCGCTTTCGACACGTCGTAGTGCTGGAACCCGAATCCCCCCGCCATGCCGCAACACCCGGCGTCGAGCACTTCGACACGCTCCGGCCAGAGTTTGCGCAAGATGCCCGCGCCGTGCTCTGCTCCCAGCATTGCCTTCTGGTGACAGTGCGCGTGCACGAGGAGCCTCCCAGCGGGCTCTGCAAACGCAGGATGCCGCCGATGCTCGGCCCAGCGCGCCTCCAGATATTGCTCCACGAGCCAAGCTCGGCTTGCCAATCGCTCTCGTGCCGCGAGATCGGCCCGCACGCGCAACGCCAACCAGTCATCGCACACCGCAGATAAGCAGGATGGCTCGAGCATTAAGAACGCCTGGACCGACTCGTCCTCAATCAATGGCAGCAAACGCTCCATCGTTCGATCGATCGACCGGACCGCATCCTCGAGCAACCCGACGCTTATCTGCGCTCGCCCGAAGTCATCTCCCAAGAACAACTCAACCCGGTATCCAAACGCCTCGAGCACCCGCCGAGCCGCGAGCCCAATTCCAGGCTCGGTGTGCGATGTGAACGTGTCACAGAGCAGCACAACACGAGGCCCCGTTGGATGCAAAGGCCTTGGATCCCATTGCTTGTGCAGGGGCTTTGCGAAACGGGGAATGCTCCGCCGTCGATCAACCCCGAGCAACCGCTCCATCGCCCACCGAGAGAAACCCATCGAACTCGCCCAGTTCGCAATCCTCGGCATGCTTGAGCCAACTCGATGCAGCGTGTCGATCGCCCCAATCGCCCGCGCCCCCAACGGAGCATTCCCCCGCACGCGATAGCTCTGAGCCAGGTATTCACTCTTGAGCCTGGCGATATCCACATTTGTTGGACACTCGCTCTTGCACGCCTTGCAGCTCAGACAGAGCGAAAGCGTCTCAAGCGTCTGCGGATCATCGAACACGGGCTTGCCGGATGAGTCCTTGCCGCCGACTTGCCCGCTGATTGCCAGCCGAAGCGCATTGCCCCGTCCACGCGTGGCGTGCCGCTCATCGCGCGTCGCGCGATAGCTCGGGCACATGGTGCCCCCAGAGCGCTTCCGACAGATCCCTGCCCCGTTGCAAGCCTCCGCCGCCCCCAAGAACCCCTCGGCACCCCACTCGAAGTACGTGCCAACTTCTACGTTACGAGCAAGCGCCCTCGGCTCGCCTTCCTCACTCTCGGGCATCACTCGCAACTCTGTCACAATCGAATCCACGGCACGGGGATCGACGATGTTGCCCGGATTCAGCAGAA